>JANOTV010000016.1:0-15851 GCA_031416495.1 Gemmatimonadota bacterium | reverse complement strand
GCTTGATGACGAGCCGATTGGCATCATCATATCGCGCGGCATCCGCGCAGAAGCACCGACACGACTGACGGCGTATGTGTGGGGGCCGGTTCCTGAGGATGCGGATCTCAACGAGACCACAGACAACCGGGCAGCATAGAGTCCGGGAACAGGTGAGAGTGTGGAAGGGAGGTGGCCGATGAGGCCGCCTCGTTTTTTTGCATGCTCTTGCTCCGGCCACCCTCCCACCTCCCACCTCCCCCAGCCGTGAACGCCACAAAGGGACCGACGCAGAGCGCCGATCCCTTTGTGTGTGAAGCGCGAAAGCTACTTCTTCTTCGCGGCCTTCTTCTTGGTCGCCTTCTTCGCGACCTTCTTCTTCTTGGCAGCCATTACAATCTCCTGGTAAGGAGGGGTTCGTCCCGGCCGATCCCCCGGTGGATCGGTGGGTCATGCGGATGCACTAGTCACCCGCATCTTTTGCAGCCCAGAACCGCAGGCTGTGCTTCAATAATATTTTCCAGCGAACCGGCCGATCAGCGATCCCGACGTCTTTTTCAGACCGCTTCCGACAAGCTCGTAAAGTTGAAATCCCGAACCTTCATCGCAGGCATCGCCACCGCTCCACCCGCTTCTGTCCCTGCAAGTCGCTCTGACGGACCGAGCAGCTCGATGTTGTTCAGCATGAAAAGCGGCGATTCGTTGAAGCGCAAATTCGAAATGGACCGCGAGATTCTTCCCTCTTCAATAAGGAATGTTCCGTCGCGTGTCAATCCCGTATTAGAGAATCGTTCTTGGATCGACTTCGCGCAAGTACCACAAGCGGGTCACCAAAATCCCACGTTCGGTCGACTTGATCATCTCGTCCATCGTCTAAGACCCACCCTGCATCTTCAGCGTCGTCGCGCCACCCGTCGGAACCACGTTGCTCTTTTTCGCCCAGAAGCGCGAGTACTGCAACTGCTGCAGCGTGCCGTTCCCGATCCACTCACGACGCGCGATGGGGAATCCTTCGCCATCGAACGGCTGACCCAACAGCTGCGGATCGGCGGGATCCGAGAAGAGCGTCACCCGTGAATCGACGATTGTCTCCCCCACCTTGTTTCCACCGCCCGGCTTGGCGAAGGGCGAGCGCCCTTCATCCGCCTGTCGCGCGTCGGCGTAGAACGCGAGGAGCTGCACGAGATCGCCGACGGCCTGCGGCTCGAAGATCACGGTGTGAGGAAATCCCTGCGGTCAGTCATCAGATGGCATCACTCGTGCTGGTGAAGTTGAAGTCGCGCACCTTCAGGGGCGGAACCATGATCGCCTGACCGGGGCCGCCCGCCTCGCTCGCGCTGACGCGCTCGGGGCGTCCCATCATCTCCAGGTTGTTGAGCATGAAGATCGGTGACTCGTTGTAGCGCAGGTTCTTGATCGGCCGCGTGACCTTGCCGTGCTCGATGAGGAACGTGCCGTCGCGCGTGAGGCCGGTGAAGAGGATGGTGCGCGGATCCACGGGACGGATGTACCAGAAGCGTGTGACGAGGATGCCGCGTTCGGTCGAGGCGATCATCTCATCCACCGAGCTGCGGCCGCCCGCCATGAAGAGCGTGCCCGACGGACTGACCGGTTCACGACCCTGGCGCTGCGCCCAGAAGCGGTCGTACGCGAGGTTCTTCACGATGCCGTTCTCGATCCACATGACCTTCTTGTTAGGCAGCCCATCGCCGCCGAAGGTGTTGGCTGGGATGCGCGGGTCGAATGGATCCGAGACCAGCGTCACGCGCTCATCGACGACCTTCTCGCCGATCTTGTTTCCGCCGCCGGCCTTGGAGAAGAACGACCGGCCCTCGTCCGCATTGCGCGCGTTGAGCGCGCCGCTGATGAGCTGCACGAGGTTCGCGACGGCCGTGGGCTCGAGCACGACGGTGTAGCGGCCCGGTTCGATGCCGACCGGATTCACGGAGCGACGCGCCTTCTCGATCGCGCGCTCGGCGAGCGCCTTGGGGTCGATCCGGCGGAAATCGTTGTCGCTGCCGCCAGCCCAACCGGAGCCAGTACCGTCTGCCGTGCGCACGGTGGTCGTATACGCGACCGCAGTGTTGCGAGCATACGCGAACAGGCCCCTGTTGTTGGCGACGGCAAAGGAGCCCGCCTGCGCCTCGAGGTAGCCGGTGGAGATGAGACCGGCGGCGCGCGCGGGTTCCGTCACGGCCCGCACCGCCTCGGCGCGTGCCTCCGGTTCCAGCGACGCCGTCGCGTCATTCCAGACGATGGGCTCCGGGTACGACTGCGGCCCGAGTTCCGGCATCAGTTCCGGATCGTCCGGCACCAGACGCGCGATGCGCTCCGCGTTCTGCACGGCGGCGCGCAGCGATGCGTCGTCCAGCCGGTTGACCGAGACGTTCGCGACCTTCTTGCCGAACACGGAGCGGATGGTGACGCTGACGTTGTAGTTGTCGCCGGCCGTCGAGACCTGGTTCACGGCGAAGCGCGTGTTCTGGCGCATGCCGCTGTTGACGGAGACACGACACTCGTCGGCGGTGGAGAAGCTGAGCACCTTGCGGGTGATGGCCTGGCATTCCTCTCGCGAGAGATGGCGCGCCACGGCGAACAGTGAGTGCGGCGCCATTACGCGGTCCTCCCGGTGTTGATCACGTTGATCTGCTTGTGCCTGGTGGGCGGGCAGCCGTGGCTGACCGCATTGGACTGCGTGGGCTGACCCTTGCCGTCGCCGAAGGCACCGCCGAGTTCGTAGCTGCGCTGGCCGCCGATCATGTCCATGGCGTTCCAGAAGAGCGGTGTCTGCATCTGGTAGGCGACATCCTTGAGCATACCGGTGATCTTGCCGTTCCTGACCTCATAGAAGAGCTGGCCACCGAACTGCGCGTTGTAGCGCTGCTGGTCGATCGAGAACGAGCCGTCGCCGATGATCGCGATGCCGTGCTCCGTCGCGGCGATGAGGTCCTCCCATACGAGGTCCTCCTTGCCGGGCATGAGGTTCACGTTGGGCATGCGCTGGAACTGCACGTCGGCCCACGTCTGCGCGTAGGAGCAGCCGTGCGAGCGCGTCTCCATGCCGCGCTGCTTATACCACCAGTCGAGCCACATCGCCTGTTCGCGCGTGGTCTGGTAGTCCACGAACATGCCGTCCTTCACGATGAGGAACTCTTCCGGCGCGACGCCTTCGTCGTCCCAGCCGCAGGCGGAGAGCGAGCCCGGTGCGGAGCGCTCGGCCTGGATGTTCATGAAGTCCGGGCCGTAACGGAACTTGCCGAGCTTGTCCTCCGGCGGCGCGAGGAAGCTGGTGCCGGCGTAGTTGGCTTCGAACCCGTACGCGCGATCGAGTTCGGTGGGATGCGCGATCGCTTCGTGGATCGTGAGCCAGAGATGCGACGGATGCAGGATCAGGTCGTAGCGCCCGACCTCGACCGGCCTGGCGGTGAGCTTCTCTTTCGCTTCTTCCGCCCAGCGCGCCGCGTGGCGCTTGAGGTCGGCGTCGAGCACGTGCTCGTAGCCGAGCCCCTTGGGCTGGATGTCGGTGGACTCGCGCGTCTGGAAGTCGCGGTTGTCGGGCGAGACCATCGTGATGGTCATGCCCGGCTGCGCGCGGAAGATCGTCTGCTGCGTGACCGTGCCGACGGTGGACGCGAAGGTCTTCTCGTCCTTGAGGAAGAACATGTTCGAGTTCACGAAGCGCGCGCCCGCGGCAAGCGCGGCGGCGTTGGCCTCGAGCAGGTACGCGACCTTGTCCTCGATGGCGACGGTGAACGGGTCGATGCGCGCGCCGCTGCTCCACTGGCCGTTGGGAACGGGCGGGTGGTGGATGGGCGCCATCTCGACCGGTCGCACCATCGCGACGCGATTGGCGCGCGCCTGGGCGACGGCCTGCCGCGCGACGCGCGTCACTTCGTCGACGGTGAGATCGCTCGATGCGGCGAAGCCCCAGGAGCCCGCGACGAGCACGCGCACGCCGAACCCGAAGGTCTCGTTGTCGCCGATGTTGGTGACGCGACGTTCGCGCGTGCCAAGGTTCTGCGAGCGCGCACTCGAGATGCGACAATCGGCATAGTCAGCGCCCGCCGACCTGGCCGCGTCGATCGCACGGAGCGCGAGTTCGCGGTGCGAGCTCTGGCCGTGGAAAGGAGCGGCGGTCGCAGCGTGCGCCGGTTGGGCGAGCGCTGAGGAGACGAGTCCGGCCGCGGCGGCGGCAGCAGCGGACTGCTGGAGGAACTCACGACGGGTGGCGCTCACGCTGCTCTCGTGTGTTGAGGAATATCCATCAGCCGGCGCAACTGGAGGGCGGCCGGACATGCGAGGCGGTTCCGAAACGTACCGTCGTTCGCGCCGCCGCCGCTCACGTACGTACCTTACGCGAGATGCCAACTCGAGTGTTGAGACACTGCGGGCGAGGAGAGCGTTTGTCCGGTATGCCGAATTCCCTACCGATCATTCACTTGACGATGCTGCCGACGCCTACCGGGACGATGCAATGCCGACGCTGACGATCGATGGTCGCCAGTGCGTCGCCGCAGATGGCGCGTCGATCCTCGACGCGGCGCGCGCCGCGTCGATCGACGTGCCGACGCTCTGCTGGTACCCGCAACTGCCGACGGTGGGCAACTGCCGGATCTGCCTCGTGTCGGTGGAAGGCGCTCCCAAGCTGCTGCCGGCCTGCGCCACGCCCGCGACCGGTGGGATGGTCGTGCAGACCGAATCGCAGGCCGCGGTGAGGAACCGGCAGGACGTCCTCTCGTTGCTGCTCGAGCGGTATCCGGTGGAGGCCATCCCGCTCGACAAGGGACGCAACGAGTTCGAGGCGCTCGTGCACCGCTACGACGTGCCGCTCGTCCGCTCCGGCGAACTCGCGCTCCGCACCGGCGACGAGCGCCCGACGGACCTGATCATCACGCACGACATGAGCACCTGCATCCTCTGCACACGCTGCGTGCGCGCCTGCGAGGACATCCAGGTGGTGGGCGTGCTCGAGATGGCGCGGCGCGGTGAGCACGCGGAGATCATCGTCGGCGCGGACGGGAATCCCGAGCACGCGGGCTGCACCTGGTGCGGCGAATGCGTGCGCGTCTGCCCGACCGGCGCGATCCACGACATCCTGCCGATGGCGAAGCTCCGCGCCGACATCATGGAGCAGGAGCCGACGAAGGTTCGCTCGATCTGCCCCTACTGTGCCGTCGGATGTCAGATCGATCTCGAGGTGCGCGGTGGCCAGGTGGCGCGCGTCACCTCGCCGTGGATCGAGGAACCGACGCCGAATGCCGGTTCCACCTGCGTGAAGGGTCGCTTCGGCACCGATTTCATCCTGCACCGTGACAGGCTCACGTCGCCGCTGATCCGCCGCGGCTGGTCGCGCGACGCGAACGGCACGTGGAGCTTCGACCCGAACGAAGAGACGGCCGCGCGCTTCCCGCGACGCAGCGGTCCCTGGGTGTCGGTCGAGACGGAGGGTCGCGCGAAGAAGAACCGGCGCCCCCGCACGAACCCGCTGCGCCGCACCGATGACGGTGCGGATGCCGCGCTGGGCGACCCGCGCGACCGGCTCGCCACTCCCGCCGATTGGTTCTCGCCGTTCCGCGAAGCGACCTGGGAGGAGGCGATGGATCTGACCGCACAGCAGCTCGCGCGCCTTCGCGACACGCACGGACCCGACTCGCTCGCGACGTTCGCCTCCGCCAAGTGCGCGAATGAGGAGAACTATGTCCTGCAGAAGGTCTTCCGCGCGGGCATCGGCACGAACAACATCGATCACTGCACGCGTCTCTGCCATTCGTCGTCCGTGAGCGCGATGCAGCGTGCGATGAGCACGTCGGCGGCGTCGGGCTCGATGCGCGAAGTCGAGCACGAGTCGAACGTCATCTTCATACTCGGCGCCAACACGACCGAGAGCCATCCGGTGTTCGGCGCGGCGATCAAGCGCGCTCTCAGGCGTGGCGCGAAGCTGATGGTTGCGGACCCCCGCCGCATCGAGCTCGCGGCGCGCGCCGATATCCACCTGCAGATGCTGCCTGGGACGGACGTCGCGCTGCTGAACGGGATGCTCAACCACATCCTCGCGATGGGTCTGGAGGACAGGACGTTCATCGCCGAGCGCACGCATGGATTCGAGGAGGTGCGTGCGGCGGTGCAGCCGTACACGCCGGAGATGGCGGAGTCGATCAGTGGCGTGCCGGCGGCGACGATCCGTGCCGCGGCGGAGCTGTACGCACGCGGTCCCAAGTCGGCGACGCTCTGGGCGATGGGTCTCACGCAGCATCACACGGGTACCGACATCGTGACGTCGTTGCTCAACCTGATGTTCGCCTGTGGCATGATCGGCCGGTGGGGCGCACCGATGATCCCGATCCGCGGCCAGAACAACGTGCAGGGCGCGAGCGACATGGGCGCGATCCCGTTCGCCTTCACCGACTATCGTCGCGTCGATGATCCAGCGGTCCGCGCCGAATACGCGCAGGCATGGGGCGTGGATCCGGAGACGCTGCCCAAGGTCGTCGGACGCCAGGTGACGGAGATCGTCGGCGCGGAGTCGCCGGTGCGCGGGCTCTACATCATGGGCGAGAACCCGATCCTCTCGGATCCCGATGTCGCGCACGCCGAGGACTGGTTCCTCGGCCTCGAGTTCCTCGCGGTGCAGGACCTGTTCCTCACCGAGAGTGCGCGCTGCGCCGACGTCGTCTTGCCGGGCGCGTCGTTCGCGGAGAAGGACGGGACGTTCGTGAACACCGAGCGCCGCATCCAGCTCTCACGCAAGGCCGTCGAGCCGCCGGGCAACGCACGCGGCGATCTCGACATCGTGCTCGACCTCTCTCACCGACTCGGTGTCCCGACACCGTACGCAACGGCCGCCGAGGTCTTCGAAGAGATCGCGCGCGTGACGCCGAACTGGCGCGGCGTGTCGCATGAGCGGCTGGCCGAGCGCATCGGTGGGCTGCAGTACCCCGTGCCGGACTTCGCGCACGAGGGGACCGCGTTCCTGTTCGACCATCTGTTCCCGACGCCGGACGGCAAGGCGACGATGGTCGCGGTGGAGTACCTGCCGCCCGCCGAGTTGCCGGACGCCGAGTATCCGTTCTTCCTGAACACCGGCCGCCAGATGTACCACTGGCACACGGGCACGATGACACGCCGGTCGAGTGCGCTGGACGCGCGTGAGAGCACCGCGACGGTCGAGCTCAACCCTGCGGATGCGGCGGAGATCGGCGTGGCCGATGGTGAAGAGGTGTCGATCAGTTCGCGGCGCAACACCATCCGCATCGCGGTCCGCGTCTCGGAGCGCGTGGCGCGCCATCAGGTGTTCATCCCGATGCATTACCGCGAGGCGGCGGTGAACCTGCTGACGAACCCCGCGTTCGATCCATCGGCGGGTATCCCCGAGTTCAAGGTCTGCGCCGTGCGCGTCGAAGCGGTGAGCCCGGCCCTCGTCTAGATTTCGCTTCTTCCACTTCAATCCGTGAGTTCGCGTTGCGTGCACTGGTAAAGGAGTCCCCTGCCGCGGGATTCGTGCTGACGGAAGTTCCCATCCCGGTGATACGTGACGACGAGGTGCTGATCCGCGTGAAGAACGCGGGCGTCTGCGGCACCGACGTGCATATCCATGAATGGGATGCGTGGGCGCAGGGCCGCTGCCGGCCCCCGTTCACGGTCGGCCATGAGTTCGCAGGCGTCGTGGAGAAGGTCGGCGGGCTCGTGACCGACGTGAACGTCGGCCAGCGCGTGACCGCCGAGGGCCACATCGTCTGCGGCCACTGTCATCTCTGCCGCACGGGCAACGCGCATGTCTGCCCGAACACGCGCATCATCGGCGTGGACCGCGACGGAGCGTTCGCCGACTACATCGCGATGCCCGCGACGAACGTCTGGGGACTCGACGACGACGTGAGCTTCGAGGTGGGCGGCATCCATGATCCGATGGGCAACGCCTTCCACACGGCGCTGCATGGCACCAATCTTCCGGGCGCGACCGTGCTCGTCACCGGGTGCGGCCCGATCGGCATCTTCGCGGTGGGCATCGCGAAGGCTGCGGGCGCTTCGCACATCGTCGCGAGCGACGTGAACCCGATGCGTCTCGCGCTCGCGCAGCTGATGGGCGCGACCTCCGCCGTCCATCCGAAGGATGCCGACCAGGCAGTGCGCGCAGCGACGAACGGACTGGGCGTCGATGTCGTGCTCGAGATGAGCGGCATCCCCGCTGCCATCCACCAGGCGTTCAAGCTGGTGCGCGTGGGCGGCCGCGTGCAGATGCTCGGCATCCCTTCCAAGCCGATGGACGTGGACTTCGCGACCGAGGTGATCTTCAAGGGGATCACCGTCTACGGCGTGGTCGGGCGTCGCATGTACGACACGTGGATCCAGATGACGCAGTTCCTGCGTTCGCGCCAGTTCGATCCGACGCCGGTGATCACGCATCGTTTCCCGCTTGAGCAGCATGCCGAGGCGATCGCGGTGATCAAGTCGGGCGAAGCAGGGAAAGTTGTCTTTGAGATATGAGGTGGAGGGGAGAGGTGTGAGGTGAACGGCGCCTTCACTCCCGCCTGACATGCGGTTACCTCACCTCTCACATTTCACCCCTCACCCCTCTCAGCACATGAACAAGGGATTCGTCGATTCCCTGCAGTCCGGCCTCGATGCACTGCGCACGGCCGGCACACTCAAGCGTCTCAACTACATCGAGTCGCCACAGGCGGCGCGGGTGCAGATGGAAGGACGCGGCGAGGTGCTCATCCTCAGCTCGAACAACTACCTCGGGCTGTGCGATGAGCCTTCGGTGGTGGAGGCGGGGATCGAGGGGCTGCGGAAGTACGGCGCGGGGACGGGCAGCGTGCGGTTCATCTGCGGCACGTTCACCGTGCACCGTGCGCTCGAGACGGCGATCGCGCGGTTCGTCGGTACCGAGGCGTCGATGTCGTACGTCTCCGCATGGAACGCGAACGAGGGCCTCACGGCGACGGTGGTCGAAGAAGGCGACTTCGTCATCTCCGACGCGCTCAACCATGCGTCGATCATCGACTCCATCCGCCTCGCGAAGTCGATCACGAAGTGCACGACGGGCGTCTACAGGCACAGCGACCTCGACGACCTCGTGGAGAAGCTCACGGCGAACAAGGGCGCGCGCCGCCGGCTCATCTGGACGGACGGCGTCTTCTCGATGGAAGGCAGCATTGCGAAGCTGCCGGAGATCCTGCAGATCGCGCGCGACCATGATGCGATCGTGGTCATGGACGACTCGCACGCGACCGGCGTGCTCGGCGCGACGGGGCGCGGCACGGCGGAGCACTTCGGCGTGCTCGGCGAGGTCGATGTCATCACGTCGACGCTCGGCAAGGCACTCGGGGGAGCCGCAGGTGGCTTCGTGGCGGGGCCGGCGGTGCTCTGCGACATGCTGACCCAGCGTTCACGCCCGCAGCTGTTCTCGAACGCGCTGCCGCCGACGGTAGCCGCGAGCGCGCTGGCGAGCATCGAGTTCATCGAGGCGCATCCCGAGCGCGTGCGCACGCTGCGCGAGAACACCGCGTACTTCCGCGCGGCGATCCGCGAGGCGGGCTTCAATCCCCTCGAGGGCGACACACCGATCGTGCCGATCATCATCGGTGAGACCGCCGATGCGATCGCGATGAGCGAGAAGCTGCTGGACGAGGGGATCTTCGTGACGGGGTTCGGCTTCCCCGTGGTGCCGCATGGGACGGCGCGGCTGCGCTGCCAGATCTCGGCGGCACACACGAGGGAGGATCTGGATCATGCGGTGAAGGGAATCAGGAAGGTTGGGCTGGCGACAGGGGTACTGAAGTAGAGGCGGGAGGTGCAAGGTGGGAGCCGGAAAAAGGCTCCGCACACCCGCAATACGACGAAACAGAACGGCCCGCCAGCTTCTCAGCTGGCGGGCCGTCCTTTTCTGCTCGACGACTCAGGCCTTCGCCTTCGTCTTCTTTGCCGCGGGCTTCTTGGCCGCGGCGGGCTTTGCGGTCTTCGCCTTCGCCGGAGCCTTCTTCGCTGCGGCGGCCTTGGTCGCGCGCGGCTTCTTCTCCGGCGCGGCCTCGGTGGCGGCTTCGGCTGCCGGAGCAGCTTCGGCCTTCGCCGGTGCGGGCTCGTCGACCATGCCGAGGAGCAGCAGGCCGGCGGAGATGCCCTTCACCGGTGTGCGGCCACCGCGACCAGGTGCGGTGCGGGGACCCATGCCACGCGGCGCCGAAGCGCTTGGCGCGACGACCGGCGTTGCGGCCTTCTCGGCGATTGCGAGCTGGTCGGCGATGGTCGGTGCATTGGTGACCGCGGTGACTTCGAACGCTTCGCCACGCTTTCGCAGGTCGACCTGACCGGCGTCATGCGCGTCCTTGAGGATGCGGCCGAAGTTGCGCTCGGAGAGTGACTCGCTGTCGCGGCCGAGGATCTCGCGGGCATTGGCGCGCACGTTCTCGCTCGCGATCGGGTCTTCCCCATTGGCGATCGCGGAGACTGCATCGCGCACGAGCGCGAACGCCTCTTCGCGCGTGAGGCGGAGTCCGCTGGCGCCGATGTCCGGATCGGCCTTCGGATGAGGCTGGCGCGACGGAGCCGGCTTGTGCTCCGAGCGGTTGGGTGCATGGGACGGTGCCTTGTCCGCATGACGAGCCGATGCGCGCGACCGCGCGCTCGCTCGTGCTCCCGACGGAGCGCTCGCTGCTTCCATCACCGGACCGGCGCCGTTGCCCTCTTCCATGCCACCGACGGCAGCGACGGATGCGGGCGTGTCGCCACGCGGCGCACGGTCATCGCGACCACGACCACGGCCACGTCCGCCACGGCTGCGACGACGACCATCACGGTCCTCTTCGCTGCGCTCGGGACGCTCGGCGCGCTCGGACGGCGCTGAGGAGACGGCGACCGGCGCGGTGCTGTCGCCCTTCTTCGGCGGGCCGACTTCGAGCTGGCCGTTCTCGAGCTTCTGCACGTGCAGTAGGCCCTTCTGCGCGGCTTCCATGCAGAAGCGTGAGAACTTCGACATGCCGAGGTTCTTCTCGTCGAACGTCGCGTCGATCTCCTGCATGACCTGCTTGAGGCGGTCGGAGCGCATCACATCGCCGTTCTTCTGCATGCGCGTGATGGACTCGGACACGAGCTCCCACGGATCCCACTTCTTGGTGCCCGTGTCGTCGCCGCTCTTCACGAGACCGGCGAGCGCGTTGTACGAGTAGTACTCGTCGCAGTTCTGCACGAGCAGGTCGCTCGACGATTCCTTGATGCCCACACCGATGACATACTTGCCGTATTCCTTGAGCTTCAGCACGAGCGACGAGAAGTCGGAATCGCCGGAGAGCAGGATGTAGGTGCCGATCTCGGGGCGGGTGAAGACGAGCTCGATCGCATCGACCGCGAGCCGGATGTCGGTCGCGTTCTTCTTCGAGGAGCCGTAGGCCGGTGCGAAGATGAGGTCGATCGACGATTCGGAGAGCGGGACGATGTACTGCGGGTACCGGCGCCAGTCGGCGTATGCGCGCTGGACCGCGACCTTGCCGCTGATGATGGCCGAGCTGAGAAGGTTGCGGAGCTCCGTCTGGAGGTCCGAGCGAATCCCCATCGTGACGTTGTCGAAGTCGATGAGGAGCGCGGCGTTGGGGGCATGTGAGCCCGAGCCGATCGAGAGGGCCTGCGGTCCCCGGTGCAATGGGGCCACCGCGGCGCGCGCAGGGCGCGCGCTCGCGGAGAGGTTGGTACGTGAATGCATCTTTTCCTTTTCTTGGCGCAATCGCCGAAAGAGTTGATCGCGGGCACCCAGCGTTTTCTTTCGCGCGAAACAACTCGTCTGGGCGATGTAAGGGCCCGGAGGATGCTGCTTGCGCTGACCGCTCGCCCGCTGTGCTTCATGTGGGGGGATCGCGCCCGGCGTGCCGATGGTCGCGCGCCAAGGGCAGCGGATCATCGACGCGCTAAGCGCGTCCCAGCACCCTAAAGCTAGTCAGGCATGACGCAAATGACAGTGGGGGCTGCACTTCCGATGCTACGCGGGGTGCTCGCGGGCAGTTATGTTGGGGCAGAGACGGCCCCCAGTGTCTTCGTGAAACAAGCCCGCTTCGCCCGCCGTACTGCCCTCAGAACCGAACGCTGCCTGTGAAGCAACGCTTCCCGTTCAACTTCAGGTCCAGGTTGCTGGTGATCCTGGCGCTCTTCGCGTTCGTGCCAAGCATCCTGCTCACGCTTGTCTGGAGCGGGATGGCCGCGAGGGTGTTGCCAGTGCTCACGGGCACAGCTGCATGGGAGCACGTCGCTGAGAGTGGAGAGGAGGCGATCCGCCTCTCGCGCACTGCGCCGGGCTCGGAAGCGGCATTTGAGGCGATCGCGCGTCATGAAGCGGAACTGGGTGAATCGCGCCTGCAGGCGAGACGGTTCAGGTATCTGGCCGAGCGAGCGGTGCCCGCGGTCGCGCTGCTCGGGCTCATCATGCTTGGAATCCTCACACTGCTCGCCTCGCGGGTGGCGGGTCACCTGAGCCGGCAACTCTCGCGGCCGCTGGACGAGCTGGTCGGCTGGACGGCGCGCATCGCGCACGGCGAACGGCTTCCCCCGCCTGACGCGGGTGGTGTGAAGGGCGCGCCGGAATTCGGCCTGCTCCGGCTGCGGATGCGAGAGATGGAAGTGGGTCTCGAGGCGGGACGGCAATCGGCCCTCGAGTCGGAGCGGCTCGCCGCGTTCCGTGAGTCGGCACGGCAGGTGGCGCATGAACTCAAGAACCCGCTCACTCCGATCCGGTTCGCGATCGCGAGCCTCAGGCGGCAGGTCGGACCGGAGTTGAAGGAGACGGTGGAGGTGCTCGACACGGAATCGGCACGGCTCGAAGCGATGGCGAAGAGCTTTGCGCAGTTTGGACGGCTTCCCGAGGGACCGTCGGCGATCGTGGACCTTGGAGAGCTGGCTCGCGAGACGGCGCGCACGGCGTTGCCTGAGGGCGTGGCCCTCGCGCTCGACATCGCGCCGCAGTCGCTGCAGGTGATCGGCCAGCACGACGCGTTGCACCGCGCGTTGTCGAATGTGCTGCTCAATGCGGTCGACGCGACCGATGGACGCGGCCGGATCACGGTGCGCGTCAGCATGACGGGCGGCGAAGTGACGATCGCCGTGAAGGACGACGGGATTGGCATCCCGGCCGACCAGTTGGAGCGGATCTGGGAGCCGTACGTGACGGCGAAGACGGGCGGCACGGGCCTCGGGCTGGCGATCGTGAAGCAGACGGTGCGCGCGCACGGTGGACGCGTGGAAGCGGTCAGTTCAGGCGGGACGGGGACCGAGATCCGGCTCCACTTCCCGCTCGCAACGGCACTCGAACAGGCGAAGGAATCGTAGTGGACCCCGACATTCTTGCGATCGGCGGCTTCTTTTTCACCGTGATCGCTCATCCTCCCCAGCGGACGACCTGATGCCATCCGTCCTGATCGTAGACGACGAACCGAACATCCGACGGATGGTGGGCGCGTTGCTGAGCGCCGAGGGATTCGAGGTGCGCGACGCGGCCGGTGCGAAGGAAGCACTCGAGCACGCGATCGAGCTCGAGCCGGACCTCGTGCTGCTTGACCTCATGATGCCGGAACCGACCGACGGCATCGAGCTCCTCGAGAAGTTGCGCGAGCGGTACCCTGACCTGCCCGTGGTGATGATGTCGGGGCGCGCGGGACTCGCCGACGCCGTGAAGGCCACGCGCCTGGGTGCGGTGAACTTCCTCGAGAAGCCGCTCACGCCGGAAGGCGTGCTGCTCGCATTGAGTGGCGCGCTCGAGCTGCGGCAGGCGCGGAGGGAGCGCACGGCACTCCGCGCCGATCTCGGGCTCGTCGGCGAGCTCGTCGGCGACAGCCCGGCGATGCGCGCGGTCCGTGAGATGATCGCGCGTGTGGCGCCGAGCGATGCGCGCGTGCTGATCGGCGGCGAGTCGGGAACGGGCAAGGAGCTCGTGGCGTCGGCGATCCACACGCAGAGTGCGCGGCGCGACAAGCCGTTCGTGCGCGTCAACTGCGCGGCGATCCCGCGCGACCTCGTGGAGAGCGAGATGTTCGGGCACGAGCGCGGATCATTCACCGGCGCGACGGAGCGGCGCATCGGGCGCTTCGAGCTCGCACACACCGGCACTCTGCTGCTCGACGAGGTGGGAGAACTCTCCGCAGAGGCGCAGTCCAAGCTGCTGCGCGCGATCGAGGCGCGAGAGATTGAGCGCGTCGGCGGCAATCGCCCCATCAAGGTGGATGTGCGGGTGCTCGCGTCGAGCAATCGCGATCTCACGCGCGAAGTGCGTGAAGGCCGCTTTCGCGAGGACCTGTTCTTTCGTCTCAACGTGATCCCGCTCTTCGTGCCGCCGCTGCGCGAACGGCCCGGCGACATCCCTGCCCTCGTCTCGCACTTCGCGGCGTTGCATCGACGGCGCTCGGCGCAGCCCTCGCCCATATGGACGCAGGGCGCAGTGGATGCGCTCTCCGGCTATCGCTGGCCGGGCAACGTGCGCGAACTCGCGAACATCGTCGAGCGGCTCAGCATCCTCTTCGCCGGCGCGACGATCGATCTCTCCGAGGTTGCCGGCGTCATTCCCGCGGGCGACGGTGCGACGACTTCGCGCCCTGCCGCCCTGCCTGCAGGCGAGCGGCTCGACAGCGCATTGAGCGAAGCGCTCGACGAGTACGAGCGCCTGCTCATCACGCGCGCGCTCTCGGCCGCGAACGGTGTCGTGGCCGAGGCGGCTCGTCGGCTGCAGACCGACCGACCGAACCTGTATCGCCGCATGCGACGTCTCGGGATCGGCGGCGGCTCAGAGTGACTCGCGCGTTGGCATTCGACACGTCGGCCGGGACACCATGTGTCCGTGTGGGTATACAGCGGGTCACGCAAGCGGATCGCATGTCTCGCCCTGCCAACGCTTTGTGTCACCTGTACCGTACACGAACGGATGGCACGTCCCCTGCATTCCAGGGTGATGTCCCGAACTTTTGGAGAGAGAAATGGCGAGAGTCCTGATACTCGTGGCCTGCGCACTGCTCACTGCAGTGATGCCGCTGGGAGCGCAGCAACGCGAGGGCCGCGGCACGAGCGTGATGTCGTCGGCAGTCAGCATTTACAATGCGCCGGCAACGACGCGCATCTCGGGCGCGCTCGACGTGCCCGCCGACAGCACGATCCGTGGTGACGTGGCGGTGCTCAACGGGCCCCTGATGATCGCGGGATCGATCACCGGCACGCTGGTGGCCATCAACGCCGACGTGCGGCTGTTGCGTGGCGCGCGACTCAGCGAGAACCTCATCGTCGTGGGTGGCACGGTCACCCGCGATGAGGGCGTGACGATCGAAGGCGAAGTGCGCACGCAGGCCGAGTTGCTGTTCTATTCGATGGAAGGCGATCGGCTCGTGCCTGATGATCGCGGCACCGACTGGCGTCCACGCTGGGACGGGCCGGGTTACAAGGATCGCGGCGAGCGCTACACCGATTTCTTCTTCGTCGCGGCGCGTTCGTACAATCGCGTGGAGGGACTCTCCGCGAGCGTCGGCCCGCGCATCAGGCGCCCGACGAACTGGGGACGCGTGCAGGTCGAGGCGTTCGGCGTGGTGCGCAGCGCCGGCCCCGTGCGCTGGGACCGCGGCACTATCGGTCATGACATCCGCGCCGACCTGCGCCTCGGCGTGCGCAATGGCCTCGTGCTTGGCAGTCGCGCCTTCGACGTGATCGATGCCGTGGAGTCGTGGCAGCTCACGGACACCGAGGCGGGACTCGCCTCATTCGTGCTGCACCGCGACCTGCGCGATTTCTATGGGCGTCACGGCGGCGAGGGGTCGCTCGGCGGCCGCATCGGCGAGGAGATGTCGCTGAGTCTCGTGATGGGCAGCGAGCGGTGGCGCGCGGTCGCGGCGCGGGATCCCTTCACGATGCTGCGC
>JANOTV010000015.1:0-14330 GCA_031416495.1 Gemmatimonadota bacterium | reverse complement strand
CGCATGACCGCCTACGCCGAGCTCCACTGTCATTCCACCTTCTCGCTCCTCGATGGCGCGTCCGATCCGGAGCGTCTCGTCGAGCGCGCCGTTGCGCTCGACCTCACCGCGCTCGCACTTACCGACCACGATGACGTCGGTGGCGCGGTGCGCTTCTCCACGGCCGCGCGAACCGCGAATCTCCAGGGCATACTCGGCGGCGAGATCACCGTCGAGGTGCGCGATGGGTCGCGCACGCAACTCGTCTGCCTCGTCGAGTCACGCGAAGGGTGGGGCAACCTCTGCTCGCTCATCACGCGCGCGCGGCTCGACCATCCGCGCGGACACCCGCGCGTCACGCTCGATCAACTCGCCGCGCATGCGGGCGGACTCTTCGCGCTCACTGGTTCCACGCAGGGTTGGGTGCCACAACTGCTCGCCGGCGTCACGCGCAGTCCGTCGCAACATGTCGTCGGCGCCGCGAAGGAGACCAGGAACGCCGTGCGCGCGGCACGCGATGCCGCAGGGCACCTCGCCGAGATCTTCGACAACCGGCTCGCGATCGAGTGCTGGGATCATGGACTGCCCGAGGAGCGCGCGCTCGTGCGCGAACTCATCCCGCTCGCGAAGTCGCTCGGCTTGCCATGGGTCGTCGCGAACGATGTGCATTACGCGACGCCGCGCGGCCGGCTCGCGCATGACGTGCTCACCGCACTGCGTCACGGCGCGACGCTCGACGAGATGGGTACGCGGCTCCGCCCGAACGGTGAGTGGTATCTCAAGGGCGGCGCGCAACTCGCGAAGCAGTGGGAAGGTCGCGAGGAAGGACTCGCCGCGAGCGTCGCGATCGCCGAGCGGTGCGTGTTCCGGCTCGATGCGCTCAAGCCGAAGCTGCCCCACTTCCCTCTTCCACCGGGCGTCACCGAGGACGAATACCTCGAGCGTCTCGTGGAGCAGGGCGCCGAGGAGCGATGGGGATCGCGACGCACCGCGCGTCACGACAAGCAGGTCGCGCACGAGCTGCAGCTCATCGCGAAGCTCGGGCTCTCGGGCTACTTCCTCATCGTCTGGGACATCGTGCGCTTCGCGCGCCGCGAGGGGATCCTCTGCCAGGGCCGCGGCTCCGCGGCGAACAGCGCCGCCTGCTATTGCCTCGGCATCACGGCGGTGGATCCCATCAAGCTCGACCTGCTCTTCGAGCGGTTCCTGAGCGAAGAGCGCGCCGAGCCGCCGGACATCGACATCGACTTCGCACATAGAGAACGCGAGCGCGTGCTGCAGTACGTGTACACGCGCTACGGGCGCGAACACGCGGCGATGGTCTGCGAGCACATCACCTGGCGCGGCCGCAGCGCCGTGCGCGACGCCGCCCGCGTGCTCGGCTTCTCCCCCGAGCAGGCGGGCGCGATCGCCGCATTCAAAGACCAAGACTCGCTGCTCAAGCGCGCCAACCTCGACCCAAACGATCCGAGAGTAAGGAAACTCGCCGACATCGTCGAAGGACTCGACGCCGCACCACGCCATCGCGGCATCCATGTGGGCGGCTTCGTGCTCACCGAGGAGCCGCTCTGCACCGTCGTGCCGATCGAACCCGCGAGCATGGAGGACCGCACCGTCATCCAGTGGGAGAAGGACGACCTCGATCCCGTCGGCCTCGTGAAGATCGACCTCCTCGGCCTCGGCATGCTCACCGTGCTGCAGGATTGTCTCGCGTATCTCCGCACCACGCGCGGCCTCACCATTGATCTCGGGCAGCTCGATTGCGCCGACCAGGCCGTGTACGATGATCTCTGTCGCGCCTACACCGTCGGCGTCTTCCAGGTGGAGAGCCGCGCGCAGATGAACACACTGCCACGCCTGAAGCCACGAACGTTCTATGACATCGTCGTGCAGGTCGCGATCATCCGCCCGGGACCGATCCAGGGCGACATGGTGCATCCCTTCCTGCGCCGCCGCGCGGGGCTCGAGCCGGTCACCTATCCGCATCCCTCGCTCGAACACATCCTCAAGCGCACACTCGGCGTGCCGCTCTTTCAGGAGCAGGGCATGCAGGTGGCGATCGCTGCGGCAGGGTTCACGCCCGGCGAGGCCGACCTGCTGCGCAAGGCGATGGGACACAAGCGCAGTCGCGAGCGCATGGCCGACATCTGCAAGAAGATGCTGCGCGGCATGGAGGCCAATGGCATCCCCGCCGACGTGGCGATGCGGATCTTCAACCAGATCAACGCCTTCGCCGATTACGGATTTCCCGAGAGCCATGCCGCGAGTTTCGCGCTCATCGTCTACGCGAGCGCGTACCTGCGGCACTACTACGCGCCGGAGTTCCTCTGTGCGATGCTCAATGCGCAGCCGATGGGCTTCTATGCGCCGGGCACGCTGATCGAAGATGCCAAGCGCCACGGCGTGAAGGTGATGCCGACTGATGTGACGCGCAGCCGCTGGGATCACACACTCGAGCGCGGCGTCGGCAAGCAGTCCGCGCCGATGGTGCGGCTCGGCATTCGCTCGGTGCTCGGGCTCGGCAGCAGGGCCAGGGCGAAGATCGAGGAGGCGCTCGCGAAACCCGATGCCACGGCGTCATCCGACTCACGGCAGCAGCCCTTCACAAGCATCCACGACTTCGTGCACCGCACCAGGCTCGACCGCCGTTCACTCCGCTCACTCGCGGAAGCCGGCGCCTTCGATGCCTTCGTCCAGGAAGAACCACCAGCCCGCCGACGTCGCGTCGCTCTTTGGCGCGTGCTCGAGGCCCAGCGTGAGGCGCCCGGCCCGCTCGCGCTCTTCCCCGAGTCGCGCGTGCCACCCGGACTCCCCGGCTACGCAGCCCCGGAGATCACCGAAGCCGACTACCGGCTCACCGGCCTCTCGCTCAACGGCCATCCGATGCTGCACCTGCGTCCGCTGCTGCAGCCCAACGGCGTGCGCACCGCCCGCGAGATCATGACGATGAACGACGGCGAGATGGTCGCGCATGCGGGCCTCGTGATCTGCCGTCAGCGCCCGGGCACCGCCAAGGGATTCGTCTTCCTCACCCTCGAGGACGAGACGGGCACGATCAACGTCGTCATCACCCCCCAGCGCTTCGAGCGGCAGGCGCTCCTCATCACGCGAACACCGCTGCTGCTGGTGCGGGGCGTGCTGCAGGTGGAGAGTGGCGTCTACAACATCCGGGCGAAGTCGTTTGTGCCGCTCAATGCAGGGGAGCGCTGAGTTCGCCCCGGATCCAGCGTCCGATCTCGCGCACCGCCTCCGCGTCCACGCCCGTCTCGAACCCGCGCGCACTCATCAGCGCGAGCAGATCCTCCGTCGCCACGTTCCCCGACGCACCCGGCGCATATGGACACCCGCCCAGCCCGGCCGCTGACGAATCGAAGCTGCGGATGCCCATCTCGAGGCACTCCGCGATGTTCATGATCGCGCGCCCGTACGTATCGTGGAAATGTCCGTTCACCTGCGACACGTCGCACTCGCGCAGCACCGCCTCCATCACGGCGCGCGTCCCCTCCGGCGTCCCGACGCCGATCGTGTCCGCGATGCTCACCTCGTCCACGCCGAGCGCGATGAGTGAGCGCGTCATGCGCGCCACGGCTTCCGGCGCGATCTCCCCCTCGTAGGGGCAGCCGAGCGCGCACGAGACGGTGCCGCGCACATGCACGCCCGCCCCGTGCGCCGCCTCGACCACCGGAGTGAACCGCTCGATCGACTCGGCGATCGAGCAATTGATGTTCTTCTGCGAGAAGGTCTCGCTTGCCGAACCGAAGACGACGATCGACTGGGCCTTCGATGCCAGCGCGCGATCGAGTCCCGTCATGTTCGGCACGAGCACCGAGTAGCGCACGCCGTCGCGCCGCCTGATGCGCGCCATCACCTCGGCCGCGTCGGCCAGTTGCGGGATGCGCGTGGGCGACACGAAGGAGGTCACCTCGATGCCCTGGAAGCCGACAGCGGTGAGCCGGTCCACGAGCTCGACCTTCACGTCGACCGGCAGGATGCGCGCCTCGTTCTGCAGGCCGTCCCGCGGCGAGACCTCGATGATGCTGACCTGATCGGACGGTGCTGGCACGGTGCCTCCGGGTGGCCTGTGGCGACCACCCAAGCCTAACGGCCGCCTCGACGGAAAAATAATGGCGGGGTAAGTTGATGCATGGCCGACACCGCGCATCGCATCCCCGCCCGTACGCTCGCGGACATCCCCTGAACGGCTTCACCACGCGATTCGCGCCCGCACCGACGGGCTATCTCCACCTCGGCCATGCCGTCAACGCCGTCTGGGTATGGGGGCTCGCGCGCGCATTCGGCGGACGCGTGCTGCTGCGCGTCGAGGATCATGACCGCGGTCGCTGTCGCAAGGAATATGAGCTGGCGCTGCTCGATGATCTCGACTGGCTCGGACTCATGCCCGATGAGCCGGCGACATCCGCATTCCGTGACGAGGGGCACAGGATCCCGCTGCGACAGAGCGACAACACCGAGCGGTACGTCACGCGACTCGGCGAACTCGAGCGCGCGGGACGGACGTTCGTCTGTACCTGTCCACGCAGCGAGAGATATCCCGGCACCTGTCGGTATCGTCGGCTGGATCCCGCGGTCACTCCCGCGCGGCGCGTCATCATCGAGAGCGGACACCCCGAGCAGTTCATCGACATGCGGCTCGGCGAACAGACGCAGGATCCCGACCTCCAATGCGGCGACGTGCCGGTGCGCGATCGCACGGGCAACTGGACCTACCACTTCGCCGTGGTCGTCGATGACTTCGAGCAGGGCGTCGACATGGTGATACGCGGCGAGGACCTGCTCGATTCCACCGGCCGGCAACTGCGCCTCGCGCGCATGATCGGTCGCGGCACGCCGCCGCGTTTCCTCCATCATCCGCTCGTGCGAAAGGCGGACGGGCAGAAGCTCAGCAAGTCCTCGCGCGACACCGGACTCCGCGACCTGTGGGACGCGGGGCATTCGCCGCAGGAGGTACTTGGGATCGCTGCGCATTACGGCGGCCTTCAGGCGAGTCCTCTTCCCGTCGACGTCGGAACGCTGCCGGACCTTCTCGGTGCGTGGGCGCGCCAGCGGGCGTTGTTCTGACCGCGTCACTCATCGTGTCACTCATCGTTTCTCTCTTCACGTGGGGTCTCGGATGCAGCATCGAATACGCGGCGTCCTGATCGGCGCCGCCTTCCTGATGGCGACCTCTGCCATCGGGCCTGGCTTCCTCACGCAGACCGCCGTATTCACCGAGCGACTCGGGCCGAGCTTCGGCTTCGCGATCCTCATCAGCGTCATCATCGACCTCGCGGCGCAGCTGAACATCTGGCGCGTGATCGCGGTGAGCGGCCTGCGCGCGCCGGAGATCGCCGACCGCGTCGCACCGGGACTCGGAATGATGCTCGCCGTGCTCGTGGCGCTCGGTGGTCTCGCGTTCAATGTCGGCAACGTCGCGGGCGCGGGACTTGGCCTTCAGGTCGTCTTCGGCATACCCGTCGCGGTGGGTGCGGCGCTCAGCGCGACGATCGCCATCGCCATCTTCCTCGTGAAGGACGCGGGCCGCGCGATGGACCGCTTCAGCACGCTGATGGGCATCCTGCTCGTCGGGCTCACCTGGTACGTCGCGGTCGCGTCGAATCCGCCACTTGGCGAGGCAGTGCGCGAGACGTTCGCGCCGAGTCGCATCGACCTGCTGGCGATCGTGACGATCGTGGGCGGGACGGTCGGCGGGTACATCACATTCGCCGGCGCGCACCGACTGATCGATGCCGGTGTGCATGGACCGGACTCGCTCCGGAAGGTGACGCAGTCCGCGTTCTGGGCCATCGGCATCGCGACGCTGATGCGCATCGTGCTCTTCCTCGCCGCGCTCGGCGTCGTGAGCCGCGGGTTGCCGCTCGATCCGGCGAATCCGGCGGCTTCGGTGTTCAGGCATGCGACCGGCGAAGTGGGTTACAGGATCTTCGGCGTCGTGATGTGGGCCGCCGCCATCACCTCGGTGGTTGGCGCCGCCTACACGTCGGTGAGCTTCCTGCGCGGACTGCATCGCACGATGGATGCACGGTGGACGCAGCTCGTGACGGGCTTCATCGCGCTGTCCACCGTGATCTTCCTGATGATCGGCCGGCCGGTGCGCACGCTGGTGATGGTCGGTGCACTCAACGGGCTGATCCTCCCTCTCGCGCTCGGCACGATGCTGGTGGCGGCGCATCGCAAAGGCGTGGTGGGCGACTACAGGCATCCGAAGCTGTTGACGGCGCTCGGCGCGGTTGCCGCGCTGGCGATGGCGGTAGCCGGCGCGGTGGTGCTCTGGCGCGACATCCCGGCGCTGATGCGGACCTGAGGCGCACCACGCCGCGAAAAGAAACTCGGCACGCCGCGAAAAGAAACTCGGCATTCGCCGACCGTTCCGAATGGCGCTACCTTCTGCACGCCCCCCACTGAATGGAGTTCGCTGATGGCCGTCTCACGTCGTTCCTTCGTCCGCGCCCTCAGTCTTGGCGGGGCCAGCGCGATCGCGCTTCCATCATGGGTCGGCGCTCGCGGCCTTGAGGGAGCGACCGGTGAGCTCCGCGAGTTTTCTGCACTCGCCGCGAATGCCTCCGACATCATCAAACTCGACTCGAATGAGAACCCCAACGGCCCCGTGCCTGCGGCCATCAAGGCGATCCGCGACTCGATGAAGCGCGCCGCCCTCTACCCTGCGTCGAGCGAAGTCGACGTTCGGGAAGCGCTCGGGAAGGCGAACGGCCTCCA
This sequence comes from Gemmatimonadota bacterium, assembly GCA_031416495.1. Classification (GTDB taxonomy): domain Bacteria; phylum Gemmatimonadota; class Gemmatimonadetes; order Gemmatimonadales; family Gemmatimonadaceae; genus Pseudogemmatithrix. The sequence goes on along the minus strand of JANOTV010000015.1, from coordinate 7,616 downwards.
AACAGACCAGGTGATGCTTGGCTGTGGTTCGGGCGAGATCCTGCGGCTGGCCGTGCAGGCGTACTGCTCCCCCTCGAAGCATCTCGTGAGCGCACTGCCGAGTTTCGAGTCGCCCGCGAACTACGCGCGCACACTCGGGCTCCCGCTGCGCGAAGTGCCCATCGACAAGGGCATGGCGATCGACCTCGACGGAATGCTCGCGCAGGTGAAGGGCGCGGGGCTCGTCTTCTTCTGCAATCCGAACAATCCGACCGGCCATGTGCATGGAGCGGCCGCGGCGAATGACTTCATCCGCGCCGCGCTGGCTGCCGATCCCGAAGTGATCGTGCTCGTCGACGAGGCGTATCACGAGTTTGTCGATGATCCCGCATATGCGTCCGCGCTGCCGCTCATCGCATCGCACTCGCGCGTCGTCATCACGCGCACTTTCTCCAAGATCTACGGCATCGCCGGGATGCGCCTGGGATATGCGTTCGGCCAGCCCGCCACACTCCAGTGGATGAATCGGCTCCGCCTGCCGAACGGCATCGGCGGTCTCACGCAGGCGGCTGCCATCGCTGCGCTCGGTGATCCCGCGCAGCTCGCGAAGGAGCAGCGGCTGAACCGCGAAGCGCGCGAATACACCCTCAAATGGTTCCGGGATGCGGGGTACGAGGTGACGCCGTCGAACGCGAACTTCCTGCTCGTGGACATCCGTCGCAATGCGGCCGAGTTCCGCACCGCATGCCACGAGCAGGGCGTCGCGGTGGGACGTCCGTTCGCGCCGCTCATGAACCACACGCGCATCTCGATCGGGACGATGGACGAGATGCACCGTGCCACTCTGATTCTGAAGCGCGTACTGGGCTGAGGAGAGAAGGAGGCCAGCGTCAACTCACCTTCGGCGCCTGAAAAGACACTACCTCAGGTCGCGTTCCCAAACGACACGATCCCGAAGACCGGGTTCCGTCGGTGCGAGAAGATCAGCGACGTCTCGATATGCGCCACCTCCGGCCGCGCCGAGAACGCGTTGAGCACGAAGGTCCGGAGATGGTCGGCGTCCTTCACGCCGACATGAACCAGGTAGTCGTTCGCGCCGGCGAGGTGGTACCAGCCGAGCACCTCGGGGAGCGTGGAGATGTGCCGCTCGAATGAGGCGATCGCCGCGCGCGCATGCTTCTCCAGCTTCACCGAGACCTGCGCCTCGAGTGTGACGCCGTAGACGCGCGGATCGACCTCGGCGTGATAGCCGAGGATGGCGCCCGACAGCTCGAGCCGCTTCACCCGGGCCAGGCAGCTCGAGGCCGCCAGACCCACCTTCGCCGCGAGTTCCTTGTTGGAAATCCGTGCATCGTGCTGCAATCGGGCGAGAATCTCACGATCGATTCGGTCGATCAGTCGAGGATCGGGCCTTTTCCGAATTTCCTGCGGCACATGCGGCTCCAGACGGTTGTATATCCTAATATACAGGTATCAACCGGAATATGGAGCCGATTATGGACAAGGGATTCGCCACTCGTGCGTGCCATGCCGGCAGAGAGGATTTCGAGGAGATCGGCGTACACGCGCCACCCATCGACCTCTCGTCGACCTACCCGACGCCCGACCTCGATGCCGCGGCGCGCTCGTTCGACAGTCTCGTTGCTGGGGACGCGCCGCAGGGCAGCTTCGTGTATCAGCGGCTGTTCAATCCCACGACCGATCGCTTCGAGCGCGCGCTCGCCGAGCTCGAGGGCGCCGAGGATGCCGCCGCCTTCGGTTCAGGGATGGCCGCGTTCACGGCGGTGCTCCTCGCGGCCAAGTCGCGCGGCACGCACGTCGTCGGGATCCGTCCCATCTATGGAACCGCCGATCACCTGCTGTCGTCCGGCCTGCTCGGCCTGACAGTCACGTGGGTGAAGCAGGATGAAGTGGCCGCAGCCATCAGGCCCGACACCGCGCTCGTGGTGCTCGAGACGCCGGCCAACCCGACGCTCGATCTCGTCGACATCGCCCACATCGTGCGACAAGTCGGCCGCGTGCCGGTACTCGTCGACTCGACGTTCGCGACACCGGTGCTCCAGCAGCCGCTCGCGCTCGGCGCCGCGCTCGTGATGCACAGCGCCACCAAGTTCCTCGGCGGCCACGGCGACGTGCTCGCGGGGATCGTCGCCGGTGCGCACTCGCTCGTGCGTGACATCAAGCATGTGCGCGCGGCGACGGGCGCGCTGTTGCATCCGTTCGGCAGCTACATGCTGCATCGCGGCCTGCCGACGCTCCAACTGCGCGTCGAGCGCGCGCAGCAGACGGCACAGCTCATCGCCGAACGACTGGCGGAAGACCCGCGCATCGCGAGCATCCGCTTTCCGGGGCTTCCGGAGCAGGACCCGCGCGGGCTGATCGGTGCAGGCCGGCAGATGCGCGGCCCGGGCAGCGTGATGAGCTTCGAGCTCGCGAGTCCAGATCCGCTCGTCATGCGCGCGTTCGTTGCGAGGCTCAAACTCATCACGCCCGCCGTCAGCCTCGGCTCCACCGATACGCTCATCCAGCCGCCGGCGGTGCTCACGCATCGCGTGGTCAGCCCGGAGGCCCGCGCCCAAGCGGGAATCACGAGCGGTTTGTTGCGGCTCAGCGTGGGACTCGAGGAGATGCGAGACCTGTGGCGCGACCTTGACCAGGCACTCGCGGTCGTGCCAGCCGCTGCACCACTGCACACCGACGAGATGTTCGCGCCGTTGGGGACGAGCAGCAGATAGTCGAACGATCGAGGAACGGGATGCACGAGCGTGGATCATGACGGCCTCAGCCTACCGGATCGGGAGTGACCAGAGATCGACTCGGTTGAGATTGACGAACGGCACCGCGACCAGTGACCGGCGGGTGTCCACGCCGATATCGGCGGGCGCGCCAGCGGTTACGATCAGCACCGAGACCGTTCCGTCCTGAAGGGCACGGATCGTGGAATCGGCCTGGGTCGCGAACACCACCCGGTCGCCGATCAACTCGATCCCATCGTTCCGACTGCCCCTTGCGCCGAGCGGCATGACCTGCGCCGCGCCGTCCCAGGCGTGGACCGACACTCCCGGGTCCCAGGAGGCGAGGAGGAATCGACCACCGGCCGCATCCCAGGCGATGCCATTGGGATTCAGGAGCTTCGCATCCTCGATCGCGACCGAAGCCTCGGTGCCAGCGAGTCGATACACGCGCGAACGACCGGTATCCGTGATGTACAGCGCCCCGTCGGGACCCTGCACGACGTCGTTGATGAACCCCGGCTCGAAGGACCGGAAGTCCACGAATCGCACCTGCGCACCGGTCCGGCGGTCGAAGGCGTGGACGCCATCAGCGTCCGCGACGAACAGGGTGTCGGCGACGATGAACATGCCGCGTGGCCCATGCAAGGGAGCCGCCGCCGTCCCGACCATGAATCGGAGGCTGTCGATCGTGCCGTCCGAGCGCGCCCGCGTGATGAAGCCGTTGGAATCGCCCGCGGCCTCTCCATTGAAGTTGCTGATGAAGAGCACGTCCTGGTCGTGGTCGTATCGCACGGCCTCGGGTCCGGAGAGTCCGGTGATCGACGCCACCCGGTCGCCGTGGCCCTGGGCGCCTTCGCGGCTCACTTCGGGCGTCCGGGCGCATGCCAAGGTGGTGGTCAGAAGCAGCAGTGCGAATCGGCTCATCGGTTTCGGCCTCGTCTGGTGTTCAGGCGGTACACGGTGGTGTCGCTCATAATCGACCGACAAATGTGCGCGTTGACGCGCGCCGTGGCGAATCCCAGCGCGCTCCGTGTCCCAGCGCGCTCCGTCTCCCAGCGCACTCCGTGGTGCCCGCTCGCGCCGCGTTGCATACTGGATGGATGCAGGTGCGACCACGACTGGACCGGCCTCGCGCCCCTCTCGAATGACATCGAGGCGGCCGACGTTGCCGCACCATTCCTCGACTGAGACGACGACCATGCGCTGGGAACGACCACCGATGATGAACGCCATCATCTCGCTCCCCTCCTGGGTCGCGGAGGAAGTGGATTTCTCGAAGCTCTATGCGACCGACGAAGCGCGCATGCGCCTCGTCATCGCGCTCGCGCGGGAGAACGTGGCGCGTGGCACCGGAGGTCCGTTCGGCGCCGCGGTATTCGAGCGCAACTCGGGCGTGCTCGTGAGCGTCGGCGTGAACTCCGTGGTGCGGCTCAACAACTGCACGCTGCACGCGGAGATGATCGCCTTCCAGCTCGCTCAGAAGCGCGTTGCGTCCTACACGCTCGCGCACGACGGCGCGAAGCACGGGCCGCACGAGATGTTCACCTCGTGCGCTCCCTGCGCGATGTGCCTCGGTGCGACGCTGTGGAGCGGCGTCGAGCGCATCGTCTGCGCTGCGGGGCGGGAGGACGCCGAGAAGATCGACTTCGACGAGGGGCCGGTGTTCGCGGAATCGTATGCGTACCTCGAGTCGCGCGGCGTGCGGATCGTGCGCGACTTCATGCGCGACGAATCACGCGAGGTGCTCGAGCACTACCGCGCCATGGGCGGTCTCGTCTACAACGGCTGATGCGCGCCGCCGGTCCCCGGCGGCCCCGCTCGGCCATCCGTCCGTATATGCCGCATATGAATGGTCTGCGTCGGGAATGCGAACGAGCTGCCATGCCGTTCCACGATCGCCATCACATCCATGAAGATCCCCTCTCGCACGGCCTTGAACTCGTCGATGTTCTCGACCGTCAGCCAGCAGAGGATCTCGATGTCGAGCGACGACGCACCGAACGCGCGGAAGTGCACGACCGCCTTCTCCTCCCAGATCTTCGGATGCGCCAGCAGCATCCCGTGGATGTCGTCGCGGATCTTCCGCAACGTCTCGCTGGTGGTGCCGTACTCGAGACCGATCGTCGTCTTCAGCGCGAAGCGGTCGCGCTGTCCGAAGTTCTCCGACTGCATCTCAGCCAGCACGCCGTTGGGGATGCTCACCAGCGTCCGCTCCTGCGTGCGGATGCGAGTCGAGCGAAGTCCGATCTCCTCGATGTCACCGGACACGCCGGCGACGGTCACCCAGTCGCCCACACGGAACGGCTGGTCGATGCCGATGGATACCGATCCAAAGAAATGCTCGAGCGACTTCTGCGCGCCCAGGGCGACGGCGATGCCGCCGATGCCGAGCCCGGCGAGGATCGTCGCGACCGGATAGCCGAATGTCGCGACGACCGTGAGCAGTCCGATCGCGAAGATCAGCACGCGCGCGATGCGTCCTCCGAACGGGATCAACGTGCGCAGCGCCGGATGTCGCGTTGCCCAGTCGCTGCGCGGCAGCGCGTCCTGTACCACGCCGATGACCCGCAGGAACACCCAGAACACCGCGATCACCGCGATGGCGCGCTGCAACTCGACGATGAAACCCATCGTCAGCGGGCCGAGGGCGATCCAGTCCAGCAGCACGCGCGACGCGGCGAGGCCCCACAGCAGCATGACGGGCCCGCGCGTCGATGCCACGAGCGCATCGTCGAGGTCCGTGTCGGTGTTCGCGACGAGTTTCTTCAGGATCAGCTGCGTCGGAGCCGCAAGCAGCCAGCCGATGATCATCGACAGCACGATCACGGTGAGCAGGCCGAGCCACTGCCACCAGAGGACGCCGAACGGGCCGGCGCTGAGCAGCGGCGTCGGGATGTGCGCACGGATCCAGGCGTCGGGCAGTTCGTCGTACAGCATATCCACGAGATTGACGGTGCTTCTTGAGAACATCCATCCTGCCATGTCGCCGTCCACGCGGCGGGCAAGGTAGATCGGGTGCATGCGCTTCTCGTCGTCGATGACCTCGCCGAGTCGCTCGCGGTCGGGTCGCAGGCCGTCGGCGATATCGCCCACGGCGAGCGGCGAGAGCGTCTCCACGTCGATCGAGAGGTGCGTGTCGAGCACGGCCGTCAGGCGGCGCGCGAGCTCCTCACCTCGTGTGTCGACCTCAGGTGCTGCGGGGTCGAGCCATGCCGAGGCGGCGGCGAAGTCTCCGGCACGTACGACGGCGAGGAACCGCTCGATCGACGCGCGGGGCGAGGCGGAATCGACGGGAATCACCGTCCCCGTGCCCCTGCGCACGTCATGGTCGGCGGCAATGGAGTCCTGCCGGGCGGCGCTGTCAGCGGTCCGGCCTCGCAGGCCGAGCTGCCCCTCGGCGGGAACAGCGCTCAGGACGGCAATGACCAGCGCGGCGGCAGCGGTACGAAGATTCGGCATGGTAGACCGGGGTTCTCTTGATGGCGAAGTCTTGAGACGACTCTCAGTATACTTAACAGTCAGGTTCGATCCTGAGCAATCGGTTTCTTGACCTGCCAGAGCAGTCAGTTCCGACCCTCCATCTGCCATAAGAGAGCCATGTCCGCCAACTCGACCACGCCCGCCGCTGGCACCGTACACCTCGCCGATCCGGACAACAATCCGTCATTCACGCGCGGCGTCTTCGAAGGCGAGATCCACGAGGATCTCGTCTTCCCGTTCCCCGAGCCGAGCGCGGAGGAGAGGGATTCACTCGCAGCGATACTCGACTCGTTCAGGAGCTGGGCGGCCGACACGCTCGATCCGGTGAAGCTGGATCACGACGGCAAGTTCCCCGATGCGGTGCGCACGGGCATGGCCGAGCTCGGCCTCATGGGACTCAACATTCCCGAGGCGTACGGCGGTTTCGGCGCCTCGGCGATGATCTTCAATCGCGTGTTCGGTGAGATCGGGGCGCACGATGCGTCGCTCGCCGTGTACTTCGGCGCGCACCAGAGCATCGGCATCAAGGGCATCATCCTCTTCGGCACCGAGGACCAGAAGCAGCGCTGGCTCCCGCGCTGCGCCTCGGGCGAGTTGATCGGCGCCTTCTGCCTCACCGAGCCCGGCGCCGGCTCCGACGCACAGGCGATGCTCGCGAGCGCCGTGCCCAGCGCCGACGCGACGCACTACGTGCTGAACGGAACGAAGATCTGGATCTCCAACGCGGGGTACGCGGGCGTCTTCACCGTGTTCGCCAAGGTGCCGGTCACCGCCGACGGCAAGCAGAAGCAGCGCGTGACGGCGTTCATCGTCGACGCGAAAGCTGCCGGCATCTCCCTCGGGAAGAACGAGGAGAAGATGGGCATCAAGGCGAGCGACACTCGCACCGTGACCTTCGAGAATGTGCGCATCGAGAAGAACGACATGCTCGGCGAGGTCGGCGGCGGATTCAAGATCGCTCTCGAGGTCCTCAACTCCGGCCGCCTCGGTCTCTCGGCGGCCTCGTCACGCGCCACGCGCGCGATGATGAAGCTGGCGATCACATATGCGAAGGAGCGTGAGCAGTTCGGCCGTCCGATCGGCTCCTTCGGCATGATCCAGAAGAAGATCGCGACCGCGGCCGCCGACTGCTATGCGGCGGATTCGGGCTGGATGCTCTGCGCGGGCATGGTCGACCGCGGTGGCGTGGACTTCTCGCTCGAGACCGCGGTGTGCAAGATCTTCGCGTCCGAACTCGCGTTCCGCACGGCGAACGAGACGCTGCAGATCGCCGGTGGCATTGGTTACTCGAAGGAGTATCCGTACGAGCGCTTCGTCCGTGACTCGCGCATCAACATGATCTTCGAAGGCACCAACGAGATCATGCGCGCGCTCATCGCGCTGATGGGCCTGCAGCAGCCGGGCGAGGAGCTCAAGAAAGTC
>JANOTV010000014.1:0-10724 GCA_031416495.1 Gemmatimonadota bacterium | reverse complement strand
ACCTACTGGGAGCTCGCCCGCGAGGTCCGCGCCTTCGCCAACGTGCTCAAGTCGCTCGGCGTCGGTCGGGGCGACCGCGTGGGCATCTATCTCCCCCTCGTGCCGGAGGCGGCGATCGCGATGCTCGCCTGCGCGCGTATCGGGGCGATCCACTCGGTGGTGTTCGGCGGCTTCTCGCCCGAGTCGCTGTGCGACCGGATGAACGACGCGCAGGCGAAGGTCCTGGTGACCGCCGACGGTGGATACCGCCGCGGCCAGGTGGTCCCGCTCAAGCGCAACGCCGACAAGGCGCTGGTCGATTGTCCCACCGTCAAGCATGTCGTGGTCGTGCAGCGCCGCACCTCGGGCCCCATCACCGAAGCGCACGTCGACTGGATGGAGGGCCGCGATCACTGGTATCACCGCCTCATGCAGCATGCGAGCGACCAGTGCGCGCCGGAACCGATGAACGCCGAGGATGTGCTCTTCATCCTCTACACGTCGGGCACCACCGGCAAGCCGAAGGGGATCGTGCATACGACCGGCGGTTATCTCACCGGCGCGGCGTCATCGACGAAGGACGTGTTCGACCTCAGGGAGAACGACGTCTTCTGGTGCACCGCAGACGTCGGGTGGATCACGGGCCACACGTACCTCGTCTATGGTCCACTCGCGAACGGCGCGACCTGCGTGATGTACGAGGGCGCGCCCGACTGGCCCGAGCGCGATCGCTGCTGGGCGCTCTGCGAGCGGCATGGCGTGACCATCCTCTACACGGCACCGACGGCGATCCGCGCCTTCATGAAGTGGGGCGACGCGCATCCGCGCGCGCACGATCTCTCGCAACTCAGGCTGCTGGGTTCGGTCGGTGAGCCGATCAATCCGGAAGCCTGGATCTGGTATCACGAACAGATCGGCGGCTCCCGCTGCCCGATCGTGGACACCTGGTGGCAGACGGAGACGGGCTCGATCGTGATCTCCCCGCTGCCGGGCCTCACGGCGACCAAGCCGGGAAGCGCGACGAAGGCGCTGCCGGGATACTCGACCGAGTTGCTCGATTCGATCGCGAAGCCGATCCCCGTGGGCGGCGGGCTGCTCGCGCTCACGCGGCCCTGGCCCTCCATGCTGCGCACGATCTGGGGAGACGACGCGCGCTACGTGGACACGTACTTCACCAAGTGGAAGGACCGTCCGGACCTCTACTTCGCCGGTGACGGCGCCAAGCGGGACAGCGAGGGCTACTTCTGGCTCCTCGGCCGCGTGGACGACGTGCTCAACGTCTCCGGACACCGCCTCGGCACGATGGAGATCGAGTCGGCGCTCGTCGAGCATCCGATGGTCGCTGAGGCCGCGGTCGTGGGCAAGGCGCACGCGATGAAGGGCCAGTCGATCTGCGCCTTCGTCACGCTGCGCGACGGATATGCCAAGTCGCCGGCACTGCGCGACGAACTGCGCGACTTCGTCGCGCAGAAGATCGGCGCGCTCGCGCGGCCGGACGACATCCTCTTCTCCGCCGATCTGCCGAAGACGCGCTCAGGGAAGATCATGCGCCGACTGCTCCGCGACATCGCGGAGGGCCGTGCGCTCGGTGACACCACCACGCTGGCGGATCCGAGCGTGGTGGCTTCGCTCAAGGCTCAGTATGAGGACACGGAGGGCTGAACGGCGCTCGCCGCGCCGTTCAGGGCGTCTTCGCCTGACGCGCTTCGCTCTCGGCAGCCATCGCACGGACCTTCGCCTCGGTCACCAACTCGCGGAAGCGGTCGTAGCTGAGCACGCCGACCTCCATGCGGTCACCGATGATGAAGGTCGGCGTGGATCTCACGCGCAGGCGCTCGCCTTCCTTGCGGTTCGCCGCGATCTGCGGGAGCATGCGGCCGCTGTCGAAGCAGTCCTCCCACTTCGCGACGTCGAGACCTGCGGCGCGGGCGATCTCCTCGAGCACCTTCTTGGGTGTGCGCGTCGCCTGCGAGTTCCACTCGAACTGGCGGGCGAAGATCTGGTCGTGCATCTCCCAGAACTTGCCCTGCTCGTTCCCGCACTGCGCGGCGTTGTGCGCCGCAACCGAGTTCGGATGGCTCTCGGTGAGCGGGAAGTCCATGAAGCGGAACGCCACTTCGCCGGTCTCGATGAGGCGCGTCACGACATCAGGCTCGGTGACCGTGGCGAACTGGGCACAGGCCGGGCATTCGAAGTCGGCGAACTCGACGACCAGGACCGGCGCATCGGGATTTCCTCGCAGCACTCCTGCGGCCGCGACCGGCGGCGCACTGGGGTCAAGGGTGATGACCTTGGCGGGACGCGAGACGGTATAGCCCAACGCTGCCACGCCGACGATGCCCACGATGGCGAGAATGGCGCCGAAAGGCTTGGATCGGGTGCTCTTTTTTGAGGCCACTGATGGTTCTCCTGAGGTGTGCCGAGACTGGATTGGCCTCAAACTAGTCTGTTTTACGACAGCGGGTGGGATTGGGGTAGGAACTCGGGCCTTGGCTGATTAGGTTTCTTGGACGTACGGGTCCTTCCCTACGAACCCGAAACCGGATGAGATGAGCAGACAGCAAAAACCCCGCGGCCGACCATCGGCTGCCCCCGCCTTGCCGTTCGATCAGGCACGCGATGAGATGTTCCAGCACGTGATGCGCTGCGGCGTGATCGGCTCGGAACCCGAACACCAGAAAGAATGGTTCGACGAGACGATGCAGTACCTGTCTGGCCGATACCACGAGTTGGGCAAGAAGGAGATCCTCGACCTCCGCACGCTGGGCGAGCGCTTTGCCGCGCCGACCCGGAAGCAGGACGCAGCGCCGGCCGCGGAGATGGTGTCCGAGACCGACGAGGCAGCGGAAGGCGAGCTCGACGCAGCAAACGCCGCCTGAGCGTACCGCAGTTCACACGACGCCCTGCGATCCCACGGATCGCGGGGCGTTGTTCTTTGTGTGATCGCCGTGCGTTCAGCGACTGGGCAACGAGCCGCGACGCCGACCGCGGAGTACGACGCCGGCGCGCACGCCACCGCCGAGTCCGATCTCGAATGAGGGAATGGTGCGCCCACGCGCCGCGCCCTCCATGCCGACGACGATCAACAGACCGGCCTTCCACGTGCCATCGCCCTCCTGACGCGCGGTGAGCCCCGCACCGCCGTAGAGCGATCGTCGCTTCTCCGCGAACGGATCGAGCAGGAAGCGCGCGGTGGCATCGGCGCGCTGGCTGAACCGCGCGTCGCGATCGCCTGCGGGCCCGCGCACGGCGCCTGCGACATATGCGACGCCGAGTCGTATGTAGTGGCCGGCGCGGACGTTCACCCCCGCTCCCGCCTGCGCTCCGGGCTGCGGCGTCAGCAGCGCGTCGGCGCGAAGCTCCCACTGGGGCATCAGCGCATTCCGCTGTTGGGCGCCAAGCGCCGCAGCAGGAAGAATGAGCAGCACGAGTGCTGTGAGCAGCGGATCTGCGCGCGACGACATGCGAGCAAGCTATATCTCGCTTGCCGCTCTGTGCGACCCCGGGTAGCTTCGCCTGTAGACCCGAAAAGCCTCGAGGCCCCCATGCCAGACATGGTCGCGCTGTTGCGCGGCGTTGCGATCTTCCAGCACCTCGACAACGACGAGCTCGAGCGTGTCGCCGAGGTCTGCAAAACGCAGGAGTTCGTCTCCGGCGAGTACATCTTCCGCGAAGGTGAAGCGGGCAACCGCCTCTACCTCCTGTTCGAGGGCGATGTGCGCATCTCGCGCGTGGTGCCCGGCAGCGGAGAGGAGGCGCTCGCGGTGCTCAAGCCCGGTTCGCTCTTCGGCGAGATGTCGGTGTTCGACCGCAGCGAGCGGTCCACCGATGCGATCTCCAACGGCGGTTCCAAGGTGATCACGATCTCGCGGAGCGACTTCGAGCTGTTGCTCGATTTCAACCGCGAACTGGCCCACAAGGTGCTCTGGAGTTGTGTGCGTGTGTTGTCCGGGAGACTCCGCGCGACGAATGACTCGCTGCGCAGCTTCCTCGCCATGTCGATGTTCTGAGGATCCCGAAAACAGATGCCGATCGTCGATCAGTTCCTGTCCCTGCTCGAGCTCGAACCGCTCGAGGTGAACATCTACCGCGGCCGCAATCGCGACGTGGGCACGGGGCGGGTGTTCGGAGGCCAGGTGTTCGCGCAGGCACTCGTCGCGGCGCGGCGCACGGTGGCCGAGCCGCGCGAGGCGCATTCGGTGCACGCCTATTTTCTGCGCGAAGGTGACGTGGACACGCCGATCGTCTACTTCGTGGATCGCCCGCGCGACGGCGGCAGCTTCACGAGTCGGCGCGTGACGGCGATCCAGCACGGTGAGGCGATCTTCCACCTCTCGGCGTCGTTCCATCGCGAGGAGCCCGGGTTCGAGCATCAGTCGATGATGCCCGACGTGCCGGACCCCGAGTCGCTGCCTGCGGAGCTCGATCTCGTGCGCGCGCGGGCCGATCGTTTGCCCGAGGACCTGCGCGAGGTGCTCACGCAGGACCGGCCACTCGACTTCCGCCCGGTCACGCCGCGCGATCCCTACGAGGACCGGGCCCCGGGCGAAGCGAAGCGCATCATCTGGTTCCGCACGGTGCGTCCGATCCCCGATGCGCCGATCCTTCACCAGGCCGTCCTGGCCTACGCGTCGGACTACGGGTTCCTGCCCACATCGCTGGTCCCGCACGGCGTGGGGTTCCGCGACCGGCGCCTGCAGATCGCGTCGCTCGATCACTCGATCTGGATGCACCGCCCGTTCCGCGCGGATGAATGGCTGCTCTATGTCTGCGATAGTCCTGCCGCATACGGCGCGCGCGGGTTCGTGCGTGGCGAGGTGTTCTCGCGCGACGGGAAACTCGTCGCCTCGGTCACGCAGGAAGGGTTGATCCGCATGCGCAGCGGAACGCCGCGGTGACCACGCCGGTGCCTGTCCGGGCACGCAGAGCACTTGCCACCAACCCCACTGTCATGACCCTGTCCCGCGCCCTTCTGGTCGCCGCGCTCCTTGCCTCCGCGGCCCCGCTCGCAGCCCAGCCTCCGTCGACGCTTGGCCTCGCGAGGGACCCGCGCATCGCCGCGGCGCTGGCCGACATCTCGCCGACGCGGCTCCGCACGCTCGACTCCATGCTCGTCTCGTTCGGCACGCGACATACCACGAGCGACACACTCTCCGCCACGCGCGGCACCGGCGCGGCGCGACGCTACATCCATGCGCAGCTCACGCAGTATTCGAAGGACTGCGGCGGCTGCCTGCACGTGGAATACGACACCGGCAGCGCCGTGATCACACGGAACCCTGCGCAGCCCACCGCGCATCTGGTGAACGTCGTCGCCTGGCTCTCGGGCCGTGACACCTCGCGCGTCGTCGTGATCGGCGGCCACTACGACTCCTGCATCTGCTCCATCAGCAGCCTGGACGACACGTCCGACGCCCCCGGCGCCGACGATGACGGATCTGGCACGGTGGCAGTCATGGAGCTCTCCCGCGTGGTGGGCAAGCACTTCCCGCGTGGCCTCGATGCGAGCATCGCGTTCGTGCTCTACACCGGCGAGGAACTCGGCCTGCTCGGCTCGACGCAGTTCGCCGAGCGTCTCAAGCGCGAGGGGAAGATGGTGACCGCGGCGTTCACCGATGACATCATCGGCAACGTGGTCGCGGACGACGGCCGCACCGATTCCACCTCTGTGCGCGTGTTCGCGGTGGACTCGCTCGCACTCGGCGGCGGCGAACTCGCGCGCTATGTGTGGGCGACGGGTGCGCTCTACCAGCCGGACTTCGAGGTGATCCCGGTGCTGCGCCTGGACCGTCTCGGTCGCGGTGGCGATCACGCGCCGTTCCATCACCAGGGGCACCCCGCGCTGCGCTTCAGCGAGCGGCTCGAGAACTACAAGCGCCAGCACCTCCCCACCGATTCGCTCGCCGCCGTGAACTTCGGCTACGTCGCGAAGGTTGCGCGATTGAATCTCGCGACCGTCGTGTCACTCGCCTCGGCGCCATCGCGGCCCGTGCGCACGGGCTATGCGCGCGACCGCGCGTCGGGCGGCCAGTCGTTCACCATCCGGTGGGACGCTGCGCCCAACGCCGCCTCGTATGAGCTGCTCGTGCGTCGCACGACGGCGCCGACGTATACGCGCATCGTGCCGGTGGGCAACGTCACCGAGTTCCTGCTCGACGAGCAGCTCGACGATGTGTGGGTGGGCGTGCGCGCGGTCGGCAGCGACGGCCACCGCTCGATCACGACCGTCGTCGGTGCGGCGGGCGGTCCGCGCCTGCCGGCACAGCGGCGGTGAGCTCCTTCGCGCGCTTCGAGCCCGAGGCACTGATCTTCCTGCGCGGGCTCAGGCGCAACAACAGGAAGGAGTGGTTCGAGGAGCGGCGGCCGGTCTATGAGCGCGCGTTGCTCGCGCCGCTGCGATCGCTCTCCGAGGAACTCGACGTACGCTTCGGGCGCCTCGCGCCGGAGTTCGTCTCGCCACCGAAGCGCGCGCTGTTCCGCATCCATCGCGACGTGCGGTTCTCGAAGGACAAGTCGCCCTACAAGGCGCACGGCGCGCTCTGGGTCTACCATCGCGATGCCGGTCGTGGCGTCGGGCGCGACGCACATGGCGGCGCGGGCTTCTACTTCCACATCGAGCCTGGCGCGTCGCTCGTGGCGGCGGGTTTCTGGATGCCGCCGCGGCCCGTGCTCAACATCATCCACGAGCAGATCGTCGAGGATCAGCGCGGGTTCGAGAAGCTGCTGAAGGCGACGGCGTTCAGGCGCCGGTTCGGCGGGCTCAGCGAGGATGATCCCGGTGCGCTGCTCACGCGCATGCCGCGCGGATACTCCGAGGAGCATCCCGCCGCACGATGGCTGCGCTTCAACACCTTCACCGCGTCACGAGCGCTGAGCGATGCCGACGTGCTCTCGCCGCGCCTGGTGGACGACATCATGAAGGACTTCGCGACGCTGCTGCCGCTCGTCCGCTGGCTCAACCGATCACTCGGTTATCCCGCGGCGTCGCGCCGTTGAGCAGGCCGCGTACGATCCCCTCGACGCGCCGGTCGGGGTCGAACCAGCGCCGCGCGAGGTCGCGCATGCGCCGCGGCGTCACCGTTGCGAGGTCGCGGGGATAGCGCTCCAGTTCGTCGAGCGAACCGTAGATCCATGCGCCCGCGACATCGGCGAGCACCGCCGCGCCCGATGACTGACGGATCTGCCACGCGCCGATCGCGTGCGTGCGAGCGCGATCGATCTCGGTGTCGGTGACATCGGCCTCGGCGAAGCGCGCGAACTCCCGAAGGAGGCCGGCGCGCGCGACGTCCTCCTTCGCCGGCGAGGTCGCGATGTAGGCAGCGAAGGCGCCGCCGTATTTCTTCGCATACGGGCGGACGATCACGGTATAGGCGAGCGACTGACGGTCGCGCAGTTCCTCGAAGAACCGGCCACCGAGTCCGCTCGCCACTCCGCCGATGAGCTCCGCATCGAAGCGCTCGGGATCCTGCCGCAGCGGGCCCTCGAAGAGGAGTGAGAGCGCCGTCTGCGCGCGCTGCCGCACGTCGACGTTCTGCAGCACTCTTCCGGTCCACTGCGGGATCGGCAGCGTCTTCGCAGGGCGCGCGCGCAGGCCGGCGAAGCGACGAGCGAGCAGGTCGGCGGTCTCCTGCGGGTCGAAGTCGCCGACGGCCGCGAGCACCATCGGCGACTCGAGCACATGCGAGGTGTGCCACTGCTGCAGCGCGCCCGGCATGAGCGCGCGCACGGTCTCTTCGCTGCCGAGTGTCGAGCGGCCGTAGGGATGGTCGGGCCACGCGACGTCTGCCGCGAGCCGCATCGGCTGACGGTACATGTCGTCGCGCAGCGAGCCGAGCGCCGCGACGAGCGTCGCACGATCGGCATCGACGCCTTCGGCGGGGAAGCAGGGATCGATGACGAGTTCCGCGAGCAGTGCCGCCGCGCCACTGAACTGACGCGCAGGCACGCCCATCGTCCACTGGAACGACTCCGTGCCGACATTCGCGCTCGGCGTGCCGCCCAACCGTTCCGCGTCCTCTGCGAGCTGCGTGGCGTTGCGTCGTGAGGTGCCGCGGAGCACCGCGCGCGCCATCAGCGTGGTGATGCCGCCGTTCTCGCGCTGCTCCGCGGTGACGCCACCCTCGACGAAACAGCCGAGATAGGAGAGAGCGCCGCTGCGCGGCCGGATGAGGATCGGCACGCCGCGCGGCGTGCGGAACACATGCACCCCTCCCTCGACGCGTTCCGCGATGGCGCCGGTGCCCGTGACGATCGCGGGCGCGGTCGCTGGCGTCGATGCCTCGAGCGGCTGCGGGCGGCCTGCATCGAGCAGCGCTCGCACCGCCTGCGCCGACTCTCCGAGAGCCGCGCTTCCCGCGGGGCGGTACGCGATCAGGCCTGCCTGGTCCGGCCCGAGCCAGCGCGCCGCGACGGCGGTGAGACTCGCGGCGTCGACGGACATGAGCGAGTCGTAGTACGCCACGCCCTCGCGCCATCCGCCGCCCAGTTCCCACGCCCCGATGAAGTTCGCCTGCCCTTCGGCGGACTCGAGCCGGCGAAGCCACTGCGCTTCGAGCAGGCATCGTGCGCGCTCCACTTCGTCCGCGGTCACGTCGCCTGCGCGCACCCGGCGCACCTGGTCCCAGATGGTCTGCGCGGCGCGCTCCATCGTCTCCGGACGCGCGCCCGCATGCACGACGAAGACCCCGATCTCCGTCGGCGTGTAGTTGTAGGCACTGATGCTGGACACGAGCTGTCGGTCGCGCGCGGCGCGCACGAGGCGCGACGCGCGTCCGCCGCCGAGCACCATCGCGAGGATGTCAAGTGCGGGCGTGTCCTCGTGCGCGAGGGCGGGCGTGCGCCAACCGATGAGCAGTTCCGCCTGTGCGACATCGCCTTCCCACTCTCGCACGCGGAAGCCGCCGGTCGTGGGCGGCTCCGCGGGTCCCGGCGTGCGGAGCACGGGCGCGTCCTCGAGGTGGCGATAGTGCTGCCTGGCCAGCGCGAGCGCTTCGTCGGGATCCACATCGCCGACGATCGCGAGCACCGTGTTCGACGGGCGGTAGTAGTTACGGTAGAAGTCCGCGATCTGGTCGCGCGTCATCGCGCGCAGCGCATCCTCCTCTCCCATACGCCAGCGGCGGATCCGATGCTTGTCATGCAGGAGCTCGAACAGCGACTCGACGGCGAGCGCGGCGGGCGTGTCCGCCTTGCGCCTGGTCTCCTCGATGATCACCACGAGCTCGCGCGCGAGTTCGCCGGCGTCGATCACCGAGTTCGCGTAGGCATCGGCCTGCACTTCCATGCCTCGCGCGAGGCCCGACGCAGGAAGCACGGCGTAGTAGTGCGTGTGATCGTAGATGGTGCCGGCGTTGAGATAGCCGCCCGCCGCCTTCGTCGCGCGCGCGATCTCGCCGACGCCCAGCGTCGGCGTGCCCTTGAAGTACATGTGCTCGAGCACATGCGCGACGCCCACGAGTTCATCCGGCTCGTCGAAGTACCCGGCGCGCACCCACGTGACGATCGCGACCACGGGTGCGCTGGTGTCGCGCCGCACGAGGACCGTCAGGCCGTTGGCGAGACGCTCGCGACGCACACTGTCCGGTGGGATCACCATGTCGAGTTTCATCGGGCGAGCGGCGCGCGGCGGATGAGGAGGAGCGCCACGGCAAGCATGCCCAGCGAGTAGGCGACGACGAGTCCGAGCGAGCCCATGTCCGCCGCACTGGAGTTCAGCCATGCCTTGCTCACGGCATCGGCGGCGGCGATCGGCGGCAGTGCGTCGGCGACGGTGCCGAGCCAGCCGGGGAGCTCCGCCTTGATATGCTGCAGCATCGTAGTGATGACGACGACGCCGATGAGCACGATGCCGTCACGATTGAGGAGCGCCCCGGCGAGCATCGCGAGTGCGCCGTAGAGCGCGCCGTAGAGCAGCGCGGACTTCGCCACCGCGAGTACCGGCACCTCCGTGACGATCATGCTGAACCCGAGCGGTATGACCATCATGACGAGCGCGAACGCAATCACCGAGAGCAGGTAGCGCTGGAGGTAGAACTGCCAGGGGGCGACCGGGTTCGAGAACAGGAACCGGAAGTACTGGCGCTCGCGGTCGAATGCGACGACGCCGCTCATGAGCACGAGCGCGCCGAGCGTCATGCTCATCTCGAGCATCCCCGTGTAGGCCTGCAGCGCGAGTTGCTGTGCCGCGCTCGGTTCGCGCAGCGACGCGATCCCGGACGTTCGCGCGAGGCTCCAGATCGGCAATCCACCGAGCAGCAGGAAGAGACCGATCGGTACCGCGAGGCGCGGCAGCCCATCGCGGAGGTTCCAGCGGAGGTAGGCGGCGAGCGGAGCCCTGTTCATCGCGCCACCGCCGACCGGAATGCTTCTTCGAGGGACGACTCCGCAGGCGCGATGGCCGTGACGAGCGCGCCCTGCGCGATGGCCGCGGCGAGCCCCTTGTTGAGCGCGGCGAGGTCCATCGTGCAGTCAATCGCATCACCGGTCACGACGCCATCCGGGAACTGCGCCGCGACTGCCTGCATGCCGGCGAGCGCGCGGATGCGCCAGCGGCGCGCCGTGGAGGCCCCCACCGCATCGCGCACCGCGACGATGCCCTGGATGCGGCCGCGGTCGATGATCGCCACACGATCACAGAGCCGCTCGAGTTCGTCGAGGTTGTGCGACGCGATCACCATCGTGCGGTCGGCGCGACGGAGTCCCCCGACGATGTCGCGGAAGCGCGTGGTCCAGACGGGATCGAGTCC
>JANOTV010000013.1:0-13490 GCA_031416495.1 Gemmatimonadota bacterium | reverse complement strand
TGTGCGGGATTGTCGGGATACGGCATCGCGGCCTGCGCGATGGTCATCTTGGGCGCGAACCAGGGGATGAGCTTCGGAAAGCCTTCACCGATGCCAAAAGAAAAGTTCCCAGGTTGCACGGCTGAGGGTGCGGTATCCGGATGCTCACGCCTTTCGGACACTGGGGTGTCCGTTTGAGGTGTGAGGTGGTGGATCATGGCTCGACTCCCCGTTGATGGACCACCGAAAGACAGGATCTGCTGGCTGCAGACGCTGACGAGAGCGGCGTTATTGGACAGCGCGATGTCCGAAAGGCGTTAGCATCCAGCTCAAGCACTCGCAGGCGCGGCCTGTCGAGGGTGTGGCCCGTCGAGGCTGCCGCGCAAACCGCGCAACCGCGCGAGCCGCGGTCCCAATGTCGAACCTTCAGTTGATCGGCCATCATCATTCCAACCCAACACGCATCACGATGATCATGCTGCTCGGCATCCTCCTTGTAGCACAGCAGCAGCCGGCACTCTGCAAAGACGCCGACTCACTCGGCCTGCGCATCAGCTTCTTCGACGTCGGTCAGGGTGCGGCGGCGCTGCTCGCCTCCGCGGACGGCCGACAGATCGTCATCGACGGCGGCCGTCACTCGAGCCAGCTCACGGCGCTCGTGCGCGCACGCGGCGTCGAGAAGATCGACCTGCTCATTGCCACGCATCATCACGCCGATCATATCGGCGGATTGCCGACGCTCATCGGCGCCATGCCGGTCGCGAATATCCTCGAGAATGGGACGCCGGCCACGACCGCCATCTACGGAAGGCTCGTGCGTGCCATCTCGGCCGCTGAGGTGCGCATGCTTGAACCAAGCGCGCGCACGCTGAGCGTCGGCGAGGCGCTCCAAGTGCGCGTGCTTCCGCCAATCGAAGACGGCAGGACGCAGAACGAGCGATCACTCGGCGCCATCGTCGGGTATGGAAGCTTCAGTGCCATCTTCACGGGGGACGCCGAAGTGCCGGTGCTTGAGGTCTGGCTGGCGCAGCAGAACGTGCCACGCGCGACGGTCGTGCTCGCCGGACATCACGGCAGTAAGAACGCGACTACGCCGGAGTGGGTCCGCGCGACATCGCCATCGCTCGTCGTCTTCTCCGTCGGCGCGAGGAACAGCTACGGACATCCGTCGCCCGCCGTCATCGCCATGTGGAGCGCGCCGGGACGGCAGATGGCGCGCACGGATCGGGACGGAACGATCGAGGTGCGCGGGTGTCGGGATGGTAGCTACTCGAGGGCCACGCGATGACCAACACGGAACGACTCTTCGCTATCGATCGCATGGAAGGGCGCGGCGCGGATGGGCGCGCGATCCTCATTGCCGACGATGACCACGACGTGGAAGTCGAGATCGCCCGCGCGGTGCTCGGCGCGGATGCCGTCGAAGGGGCGGTCTTTCGCGTACCGGTGCGCGCGGGTGGGCTCGACTGGAGCGAGGCGCGCCGGGATCGCGCGGAGGAGAAGCGACGACTCGATTGGGCGGCGGCGGAGACCAAACGATTGCGCGCGCGGGATCCCGGTGGCGACCTGAAGCTCTAGCGCGCTACGGCTCGGGGACTATGCCGGCAGCGCCAGTCGCTCCACCGTGCCCGTGTACGACGCCCCGCCCACATCCATATACAGCTGCCCATCCGTGACCGACAGCGCCCAGGTCGTGCGCCGGTCGAGATGGCCGGCGAGCGCTTCGAGCAGGTCGCGGTCCATCGCGAAGATCTCGATCTGGGTTGCCTTATGGATCTTCTGCCCCTCGTAGCCGCGCAGCAGGATGCGTGGCTCCTTGGCGGAGTAGAGGGCAACGCGCGGGCTCGCCTTGCTCGCGAAGTGCAGGCGCGCGGCGTCGGGGGCGCCGACTTCGATCCAGCTCTTCCACGCGCCGGTGAGATCCTTCACGGTGAGCGCGGGCTCATCGGGATCGGAGAGGCCGCCCTTGGAGAAGGCGATGCCGTCTGTGTACTCGAGGCAATAGGTGAGGATGCGCGTGAGGAAGTAGTCCTCGCTCTCCGACGGATGGCGCGCGGCCTTGAGGGCGAGCTGCTCGTAGACGCCGCGATCGACATCGCTCAGCGCGACATCGAAATTGTGGAGTGTGGCGCCGAGTGCCATCAGTATTCCCCGTCCGTGCGCAACGGCGCGAGCCGATAGATGGTGATCGCGGTCTCTTCCATCACGCGGTGCACATCGCCCTTGGGGAGGATGTGCGTGCGCTCGTGCTCGACGGCGAGCACCCGCGAGAAGCGCGTGCGCTCCCAGCTCTCGATCACATGGTCGAGCATCTTGCTGCCATACGGCGGATCGACGAAGGCGAGATCGTACGAGGCCTCCTTCAACTGTGCCGCGAAGGGGACGGCATCGCGCTTGAAGACGCGCGTCTGGTCCTTGTAGCGCAGCAGCGCGATGTTGGCCTTGAGGGCGTGGAGACTCGACGGGCGCGTCTCGATGAAATCGCACCGTCGCGCGCCGCGCGACATGGCCTCGAGGCCGAGTGCGCCGGTGCCGGCGAACAGATCGATGACGCTCGCGTCCTTGATATCGTGGCCGAGGAGGCCGAGCATCGCGGCGCGGACCTGCTCGGCGGTGGGGCGGACGCGGAAGTCCTTCGGGGAGACCAGGTCGCGGCCGGCGTGCTTGCCGCTGATTATTCGCATGGGGGAAAGCTATACCACCGCGGGGAGGGCATGCTCCGCGGAGGAGAGAGGCATCGACAGCGAGATGCGCATGTAACCGTACGGTGTCAATGCATACTTGTCATCGGACGGTTACATCACACACCAGATGGTCCGTAATAGACGCAGCCGGAGGTGCAGGTCTCCCGAACAACGATCTTTGAGAGTCCGCTGAGAGAAGGCCGCAACCGCTCCCAGATCCAGATCGCGAGGTTCTCGCTCGTCGGATTCTCGAGACCCTCGATCTCGTTCAGGTAGTTATGATCGAGCCGTTTCTCCAGTGGAGCGAAGGCCGCCTTGATCGCAGAGAAGTCCATCACCCATCCGGCTGGCTCGGCGACGTCGCCGGTCACGTGGATGGAGACCTTGAACGAGTGGCCGTGAAGGCGTGCGCACTTGTGGCCTGAGGGCACGTTGGGGAGGCGGTGGGCTGCTTCGAAGGTGACTTCGGTGAAGATCTCCATGCTCGCGCTCCCTTATACCGGTTTGTTCTTGCGCACCATCCCCTTCAACCGCTCGGCGACCACCGACCCATCCGCCTCGGCACCTACCGCACCCCACCCAACCACTTATCAAACCACCCCAAACTCTCCTGTATCAACTGCGTCCTCGGCACATCATGCCCACCCTCGTACACGATGTACTTCTTCCCCGCATCCCCCGACCCCAACCGATCATAGAACGGTTTTTGCGAAGTCTCCACCGGAAAGAAAAAGTCATGCCGCCCATTCAACATCAACACCGGACTCTTCACCCGCGGCAAAAAATTGAACACATCCACCTCCGGCCGTGACCGCTCCATCGTCAACCCCGCCACGTAAAGCACAGTCGCCTTCACCCGCGGCTCCACGGCCGGAATCAACCCGCCCAACATCCCGCCCCAGCTAAACCCAAAGTACCCAAACCTCGTCGAATCAAACTCCGCGCCGCGCGTCGACAAGTAATCCAACGTCCGACGATAATCCTTCACCCACATCACCACGTGGTCGCGGTAGAAGATCGACTGGTCAGGGATGTCGCTGCGTAGACTGTCGGTGCGCTCATGCGTGCTCTTGTAGATCGGGATCACGAACGCGCGACCGCTGCGCACCACATAACTCGCGTGCACCTCTCCCAGCTTGTCGCTCGGGCCGCCGTTGATGGAGCCCGAACCCGGGAACATCACGATGGGCTGCAACTTGCCCGTGCTCCGCTTCGGCGTGCGGATCCACGCACTCATGCGCTCGCCACCATACGCCGCCGCGAAGCTCACACGCTCGAGGTTCCACTCGGCGTGCGTCGTGTCGCGCAGCTCGATCTTCGCGTCGAGTGCGATAGGGTCGTAATCGAATTGCGGGCGATAGCCCGCGAACACCGCGTCCGACACGGGCTGCGCGCGAACATAATCGGTGAACGCGCGTGGCAACGCACGCTGCGCGCTCGCGAGGTTCGGTTCGTCAGCCTTGTAGCGCACGAGGCGGATGCCATTGATCGCGCTGCGGTCGATCGGCGGCTGTGCATACGCATCGACGAGTCCATAGCTTGGATCGCTCCATCCGCCGCCGAGGATGAAACGCTGACCGCGGCCGGCCTCGTTGAACACCCACTCGCGCACATTGCCGCCCATGTCGCTCACGCCCATCGCGCTCACGGCGCGCGGTGTTCCCACCGGCAATGGAGAACTCGCGTTGAGGTTGCTCAGCGGCACCATGTAGCGCGCATAGTAGACACTCGCGGCCTCGGACCAGTGGAAGATGGTCGGCAGCGACTTGCCTGCGAACTTCGCGTACGCTGCCGCCTCGTACCAGCTCACGCCGCCCACCGGCATCTTCGCCTGGTCAGCAGGGTAGCCCCCGCCCTCCCAGATCGCGGGGCCCGGACGTCCCGTGCGATCGACGAATCGCGCCATCGCTTCTTCCCACTCGAGTGTGCGCGCGCCATCGACGATCGCGTGCTCCCAGTACTCGCGCTTTGCATAACCATCCGCATCGACGAACTGGCGGTACTGCTGATTGGTGATCTCAAAGCGATCCATGCTGTACTCGCCGAGTTGCACGGGCTGATTGCCGTCTGCGCCCACGAGGAATGCGCGGAGCTCGCCGCCGCGGATGCGCACCATCTCCGCGTCGGGGGCGTCCTCTGCGTCGAGGAGCGTCATGGTCGAGGCACTGCCGGCGAGCCTGTACACCGTGCGGAAGCCGGGCTTCGTGTAGCGAAAGAGTCCCACGCGCGCCGGCAGCCGCACGGAGTCCTTCATCGGCGTCGTGCCTACCCGGTACCACTGCGATGTGTCTGTCATCGTCGCGCGATGAATCTCGACGCCATCCATCTCGGTGCTCAACAGCGCCCGGCGCGAGAACAGGGGCTGCAACGCGAGCAGCGTCGAGTCGTCCGGCGCGACATCCTCGATCTCCAGCATCAGCGCGAACGCACTATCCTGCTCGGCGGCCTCAGCCAGTCGGCGAAGTTCGGGAAGCGCGGTCGCATGCACCCACTGGGTGCTACGGATGCGACCCGTCGCGAAGATGGCGATGAGCGCGAGCACGGCGACACCCGCGACGCGCATCGCATTGCGACGTGTGCGGATTCCCTTGGGCACCATCGCACCCGCATACGCGCCAGTCGGCGTGACGAGTGACTCGATGGCGATGAGCAGTTCATCGGCGGTCTGAAAACGCTTCGCGGGATCCTTCTCGAGGCAGCGCATGACGATCTGCGCGATGGCGGGCGGCACGTCGGGCTTCACCTTGAGCAGGGGCTCAGGCGCGGCGGTGATCTGCGAGATCAACACCACCTGCGGCGCACCGGTGAATGGCGGCTTCCCGCTCAGCAGCTCATACGCGAGGATGCCTATTGAATAGATGTCGGCGCGATGATCGGTGTTGGGATCGGCCGCGGCCTGCTCGGGCGCCATGTAGGCGGGTGTGCCGAGCGAGACGCCGATGCTCGTGAGGTCGTGGTGCGCGCTCGCGTCGCTGAGCGCCTTGGCGACGCCGAAGTCCACGAGCAGCGCATGACGCTCGGCGATCATCACGTTGTCTGGCTTGATGTCGCGATGGATCACGCCCTGGCGGTGCGCATGCGCGAGACCGTCGACGACATCGCGCAAGAGGCGCATTGCCTCGCTCGGTGCGAGCGCGCCTTCGGTCGCAAGGCGGCCGCGGAGCGATGCGCCCTCCACAAATGGCATCACGTAGTACACGAGCCCATCGGCCTCGCCCGAATCGAGCAGCGGCAGGATGTGCGGCGACTGGAGCTGCGCGGCGATGTTGATCTCGCGCAGGAATCGTTCGGAGCCGATGGCTTGCGCGAGCTCGGGGCGGAGCACCTTGATCGCGACGACGCGGCCATGCTTGACGTCGCGTGCGAGGTGGACGGTGGCCATGCCGCCGTGGCCGAGTTCGCGGTCGATGGTGTAGCGGCCGGCGAGGGCGGCGGCGAGGCGGGTGTTGATGTTGCTCATAGGGGTCAGAATGTACGGCCTTTCCCAGACTCTCGTAGGGGGCGCGTGCGCTGCCCATTCCGTTCGACAAACCGTTGCGATGGGCCGGGCGCACGCGGTAGAATCATGAATGACCGGTCGAAACGATTCCTGCCCCTGTGGCTCAGGCAAAAAGTACAAGCACTGCCACCTGCATGCCGACGAGGCGACGCCCCACGCCTTGCGCGTCATCCGCGGAGGCCTCGCACGGTCGCACACCGCGGCGAACCCTCAAGGACTCTCGCTCGCGTGGGAGGTGGATCTCGTCCCGCTCGCCGCAGCCATCGACGGCGATCCCTCCGCGCGCATGACCACGCTCCTCGTCGCCGCCGATGACTTCGTGCTCCACGTTGATCTGCTGGCGCATCCGCCCACAGACCCCGGCGAGATCGCAGCGCTGTTCGCTTCGGCCACGCGCACGGCGTGCGATACCCACGGACTGCTCCCCGATTCGATCACCGTGCGCTACGCGTCGCTCGTCGCGCCCCTTCGCGCCGCGCTCGCCGAGGGAGGCCATGCCGCAGCCGTGGCGAATCTCTCGCACGCGGCCGACCTCCCCGCCGTGGACGCGGCCATCGGTTCGTTGCACCAGCACATGGGCATTGCCCAGGACGACGGGCCACGCCCAAGAATCTCACGGCCGGATACCTGGGCCGCGTGGGGGCTTGAGCGCGAGCAGCTCGCGCGATTCTTCGCGGCGGCCGCGCGCTACTTCCAAGCCGCGCCATGGCGACTCCTGATGAATGAGGACGTGATGCGCGCGAAGATCCGCGGCGGCGCCACGTGGTGGGCGATCGCGATGGGTGCCGCGAAAGAGGTCTTCGGACTCGTCATGCACGCCGAACGCGAAGACATCGAGCGTATCCGTGAGGGTTCCCTCGGCGGCGATCCGGGCGGCGCGGCGGACGCCATACGAGGCGCCACCATCTCAATTGGCTTCGAGCCGAGAGAGGAGATGTCGAAGCGTGTGCGCGAGGAGATCCGCCGGGAGAAGTGGCCGATCGCGGGCCCCAACGCGTACCCGATGATGCTCGTGCTCAACACGCCCGGCGGCGGCGTCAGCGCTCAGCAGATGGAGGACCTCATCGCTGTGCTGACGGCGGTGCCTGCGTTCGTCGCTCGTCACGCGGACGGCATTGCTGGGGTCGTGCCGGTCCGGCTACCGCTCAGCTATCGGAACACGGCGAGCGGGGTGACGATCACGCTTGAGGACGAGTGGTTGTAGAAGTAGCGCTTGGCGACCCCTTCGATCTCCTACCCGGTCGTCCGCCTCGTGCGTTGACCATCTGGTAGATTTCGTAACAAATACTGTTTCGGGGATGGGGCATGTCCCCAGCGGGTACGGCGGCGCTCATCGAGATCGCTCGCGTCTTTGCTTCAATGCCGCGGCGCCCACGGCGCTCGATCCTGTTCGTGGGAGTGACCGGCGAAGAGGCGGGCGTCGTCGGCTCGGACTTCTTCGTCCACAACCCACCCGTGCCTCTCAAGCAAATCGTCGCGAACATCAACGTCGACGGAATCGCCGCGACGCACCCGGCACTTGCTGACGTCGTCGCCATCGGCGGGGATGACTCGACGCTCGGAACCGCCGTCCGGCTCGCGGCCGAGCGGGTTGGTCTCAAGTTGAGCCCTGATCCCGCGCCGGAGAGGCTCTACCCCACATTCCTCACCCTTTGGGCACTGCTCTGACGGGAATTATCGGCACGCATCGGCAGTGAGGATCAGTGAATGCCGTGGGACCGAATCCCAAGGCGTGTAGAAAGGCCAGCGGCGTGGCCCCCGGTCCGCTCAGCAGCCATCGAGCGCCCCCGACACGCGCGACCATGATGCCGGTCATGGCGATAATTCCGGCGCAGCGTCCGTCTGGTCTTTGCCATTCCGCGTCTCCTGAGAGGGGGCGTCGGAGAACAACGCCGTCATACAGTCGGCGGCAAGGATTCGTCTGTATAACGTCAGGTGGCGTCGTCGAGAGTGGCAGGTCTCGTGGAGGGAGACTGCTCATGTAGAGTCGCGAGAGCCAACCGCACCATCGCGCGAACATCGCCGGACGCGTCAATCACTGTGAAGTGGCAGTCCGGATTGGCGAGCTGAAACACTCTGAAGATCTCGTCCGCAAAAGCCTGGCCGATCGTGTCGACACCTGCAAAATCCCACGCAACCTCCGTGAAGCGCTCAACACGAGTAAGCACGCGCTTCGCCTGTGACCTTGATATCAGCGCTTCCTTGCCGAGCTCGCTCAGTCGAACCGGAATGATTGTACGCGTGAAGCCGCTCGCGCTGGCGGCTTCGTATTGTTTGAACAGCGAGGCCAAGGTCATGGTCGAGTACAGATTGAAAACCATCGAGACCGCCGTGCCATCCCTTGGCTTGCTATCCTCGAACAGGAAGTCGTAGCCTGTCTCGCTGTGCGTAAACGTGAGGCCGTTGGCTCGCATCGCGAATGATTCGCAGGCGCGACTGCTGAAGAAGATGCCCATGCCACTATGTCGCGACGGATCCGTCGTGAGCTTCCCCTTGGCAATCTCGAGGATTGCGTGCCGGGGTTCCTCCAGCTCGAGCTCTCGTTGGATCTTCCTGAAGATGCCGATACCATCGTCCCTCACGGCCATACCAACCGCATGAACCGTACGCTTAGCGGAGACGGCGACCTGCGTTCCCTCCGAGTGGTCGATCGCATTGTTCACCATCTCGGTGAATGCGAAGTTTGCTAGCGACATCGCTGTACTTCTGTGGTCCGTGAAGAAGCGCGAGAAGTAGGTATGCCAGATGGTGCTCTCATCCAGACCCTCAAGCGGAACCGTCATCTCGTACTCGTCCAGCACGACAAGGTCGTATCGTCGCGCGCGTGTGTTGCCAGACGCCACGACGTCGCCGTTGCGGATCATTTCGTTGAGTACGCGATTCACAGTCTGCCGCGAGACGGCAAACTTCCGAACCGCTTCATTCACGACACTCGGTGACTTTCGCTCGATCTGCTGAGCTAAGAAGCGCCTGAGTCTTCGCGCCTTGTCCTGACTAAGCCGTTGTCCCATAAGGACTTAATATGTACATCAGCAGAGTTGTATTGTCAAGGTGGAGCCCGCAACGTTTACAATATGCCGCAGCCTCGTCCCCCAACGTCAAGCCGATATTCGTTCCGCGCGTCGACCGGCCCGCGTGCTACAGCAGTCGGGTCCAGTAGCTCAGCAGCGCCCCGCGCGACCGGGACCGAGGAGCGGGGCAGTAACCCAACGTTGATGCTGCCAAACGCGCGGGGACATTTCTACTGAACGTTGACACTGCCAAACGCGAATGATTGCGGTAGCCCGCGCTCCGCACGCACATTCTTGACAGCGTTCGCGGCATAACGCCATTCGTTGGCAACCGCCCCAATCACCCGATCATCATTATGGCGAGTCCCGAGTTGCGGCCCTTCTTTCGATCACTCGATACCGAGTGACTGACGCCCCTGCTACACGAGCGTTCCTCGCTCTCGCTGCCGCCCTCGCCGATCGGTACCGGCTCGAGCGTGAGATCGGCGCAGGCGGTATGGCAACGGTCTATCTCGCACGGGACCTGAAGCACGACCGCTTCGTCGCGCTCAAGGTGCTGCGCCCCGAGATCGCCGCCGCTGTCGGCGCCAGCCGGTTCCTGCAGGAGATCAAGACCACCGCCAACCTTCAGCATCCGCACATTCTCGGCCTGCTCGACTCGGGGGAAAACGACCAGCAGCTCTGGTACGTCATGCCGTTCATCGATGGGGAGTCGTTGAGGGCAAGGCTCGACCGCGAAAAACAACTTCCAGTGGACGACGCGGTACGGCTCGCCAGTGAGGTCGCGAGCGCCCTCGATTATGCCCACCGCCACGGCGTGATTCACCGCGACATCAAGCCCGAGAATATTTTGCTGCACGATGGCCGCGCCCTGGTGGCCGACTTCGGCATTGCGCTCGCGGCGAGCAAAGCCGGCACCCGGATGACGGAGACCGGGATGTCAGTCGGGACGCCACTCTACATGAGTCCAGAGCAGGCGATGGGAGAGAGGGAGATCACCGCACGCAGCGACGTGTACGCGCTCGGCTGCGTGCTCAACGAAATGCTCGTCGGCGAGCCGCCGTTCACCGGACCTTCTTCACAGGCCATCGTCGCCAAGGTGATGACCAACGAGCCGGCATCCCTGATCGCCCAGCGCAAGTCGATTCCGCCGCACGTCGAGGCCACCGTGCTCCGGGCGCTGGAGAAGCTGCCCGCCGACCGGTTTGGCAGCGCGGCCGAGTTTGCGGCGGCGTTGGACAATCCGACGTTCACTTCCACGCGAGTCGCGCACGGTGCTCCCACCGGTCCGCGCGACCGTGCGGCTGCGCGGCTGCCATGGGCGCTGGTCATCGCCGCCCTCGGGTTCATCGCGTTCGACCAGTTCCGCCCGAAACCCCAGTCCACACCGCCGGCCATCCAGCGTTTTGATATCGTGCTGCCCGAGAACGCCGCGTGGGTGGCCGGACTTGGGAGCGGCATAGCCCTCTCGCCGGACGGCACGATGCTCGCCTACACCGGAGAGGACTCGACTGCCGAGCGCTGGATCTTTCTGCGCGCGATGGATCGCCGCGACGCCATCCGCATTTCCACGACCGCAAGTGCGGGCAATCCGTTCTTCTCGCCGGACGGCCGATGGGTGGGCTTCATCAGCAACGGAATCCGCAAGATCCCGGTCGCGGGCGGGTCGTCGCAGGCGGTTTGTCCCGTCCCCGGCTATGTCAATGTGACCTGGCTGGAGAGCAACGTCCTCGTCTTCGCCGACGGTGAGCAGCTTGGGCTCAGGCAGTGCTCAGAAACGGGAGAGGTGACCACCCTCCTGGCCAGCGATTCGTCGGAATCGTTCAATTCCCCGCACGGCCTGCCTGGCGACCGCGGCCTGCTCTTCAGTACCAGGCGCCGCTCCGCAGACCAACTGGCCGTGCTCGATTTGCGGACAAAGCGGGTGAAGTCGCTGGGTATCCTCGGGACCGACCCTCGGTACGTTGCCACCGGCCACCTGGTCTTCGTGAGTCCAGATGGACTCATCCGCGCGGTGGCGTTCGACATCAGGACTCTCACCGCCACGGGGGAGCCAATGGTCGTCGCAGAGGGAGTTCGCGTCGGCGGCGGAGGCAGGGCGATGATGGCCGTGTCACGAACCGGCCTGATGGTTGCCGCTGACAGTGCGGTCTCGCAGCGGGCGCTCGAGCTGGTGGACAGGAGTGGTCGTGGCGAACGGCTCTACCCTCGGCCCGGGGAATTCCTCGACCCGCGCTTCTCGCCCGATGGCCGGCGCATCGCGGTCAGCCTCGGCCCCAACATCTGGCTGCTCGACAGGGTCCAGGGTTCGCTGGCGCGGCTGTCGTTCGACAGCTCCGCCATTCGGCCGGTGTGGAGCCACGATGGGCGTCAGGTGGCATATGTCCGCCAAACCGGTGCCATGGTAGATCTCCGCCTCATCAACGCTGACGGCAGCGCGCCAGCCGAGTCGCTGCTGGCCATGCGCGGGTTCAGTCTCTGGCAGGCGCTGTTCACGCCAGATGGCCGGTCGATGATCGTGCGCACCGTCGGTGGCCCTTACAATCGTGACCTCTGGCTGGTGGCGCTCGACTCCGCACGGCGACCGGTTCCCCTGCTCCGAACCCCGGCCGACGAGGTCTCACCCTCCGTATCGCCGGACGGCCGCTGGCTGGCGTACGCGTCCAACGAGTCCGGGCGCTACGAGGTCTACGTTCGATCGTTCCCCGCCATGAGCGCACGTGTGGCAGTCTCGCTCGATGGCGGAACCGTACCGGTGTGGTCACCGCGAGGTGACGAGCTGTTCTACCGCAGCGGACCCCTTCTGATAGCGGCGGCGCTTCGCGCGGGGGCGACGTTCGACGTGCTCCGCCGCACGGTGCTCTTCTCGAATGGCGACTACATGAGTGATCTGACGCATCAGGGATACGACGTGGCGCCGGACGGCCGACATTTCGTCATGGTACGGAGCCTTGCCGGTACGAGCCGACTGACTGTGACGCTCCACAGGTTTCAGCATCTGGGGCCCGGCAGTACCGGTGCCGCCGCGACGAGAGGCGAGCGATGAGAATCGCTGTCGAGTGCTGGACATCGTGCGCGGCGAATGCCCGTGCGGGTCGCGTGGCACGCCGTCGGCGCGACTGAACCGTTGATCGTGCCGCTCGCGAAACTCTTCGGATAGCAGCGCTGGCCGCATACGGTTGCGCCGGGCCAAGCGAACAGCATAGAATCCCGGAATGCCTGGACGAAACGATTCGTGCCCCTGTGGCTCGGGCAAGAAATACAAGAATTGCCACCTGCGCGCCGACGAGGCCACGCCCCACGGCCTGCGCCTGATCAGCGGCGGGCTCGCGCCGTCGCAAGCCGCCGCGAACCCCAAAGGGTTGCGCCTGCCACCGGGCACCGTCGTGTCGTCCGCGTGGGAAGTGGATCTCGTACCGCTCGCCGCGTCGATCGACAACGACCACACCGCGCGCATGACGATCCTGATGGTCGCCACGGGAGACCTCATCCTCCACGCGGATGTCCTGGCCCATCCGCCGACGGAGATCGGCGACATCGGTGCGCTGCTCGCCACAGCCGCTCGCGCCGCGTGCGACGCCCACGGACTGCTCCCGGACTCCATCCTCGTGCGGCACAAGTCGCTCGTCGCACCGCTGCGCGCCGCGCTCGCCGAGGGCGGACATCCCGCCGCCGTGGCGACGCTCTCTCACTCGGCCGCACTCCTCGCCGTCGACGCCGCCGTGGACGGCTTGCACGCGCTCATGGGCGGCGCGGCGGAGCACGAAGGGCCGCTGCTGCGCATCTCGAGGCCGACCACGTGGGCCGCGTGGGGCCTCGAGCGCGAACAGCTCGCGCGATTCTTCGCGGCGGCCGAGCGCTACTTTGTGGCCGCGCCGTGGGAGATCCTGATGAACGAGGACGTGATGCGCGCCAAGGTCCGCGGCGGCGGCACCTGGTGGGCGATGGCGATGGGCGCGGCCAGGGAGGTGTACGGTCTCGTCATGCACGCCGAGCGCGCCGACGTCGAACGGATCCTCATGAATTCCCGAAGCGGCGATATGGACACCGCGGTGGGCGGCATACTCGGCGCCACGATCTCGCTCGGCTTCGAGCCGAGGGCGGACATGCCCAAGCAGATGCGTGAGGAGATCCGGCGGGAGAAGTGGCCGGTCGCGGGCCCCGAAGCGTACCCGATGATGTTCGTGCTGAATACGCCCGGCGGCGGCATCAGCGCCCGGCAGATGGAGGATCTCATCGCCGTGCTGACCGCGGTGCCGGCGTTCGTCGATCGCCATGCCGCCGGCATCACCGGGGTCGTGCCCCTCAAGCTACCGC
>JANOTV010000012.1:0-27972 GCA_031416495.1 Gemmatimonadota bacterium | reverse complement strand
CCCGGACGGCGAGTTTGGCCGGGTGGTGGGTGTGGTGCTCTTGCGGGCCGGGAAGATCGCAGTCGCGGACGCAGGCGACCAGCAGATTCGAGTCTTTGACGGGATGGGCGCTCTGCTGACGCGGTGGGGAAGGCCCGGATCGGGGCCCGGTGAGTTCCGCAACTTGGTGGCAATCGCGGGATCGATGGATTCGCTTCTGGCCTTCGAGTCCGCTCCCGGTCCGAGTAGGTTTCAGGCGTTTCATGTCGTCGATGGATTCGTTGCGGGGGGAGAACTCCGTGATGACGTCGGGAGCCTACGAGTGCTGGGTCGATTCCCAACCGGCGAGTTCCTCGTTTCGCGCGGTGGGTTTCGGTCCGTCCAGCCGCCACCGCTCGGGCAACTGCAAAGGGATACGATCGACGTCGGAATCTTCGCTCCTTCGTCGCAGCCGTCTGTGGCGTGGATCGGCAAACAGCCGAATAACACATGGTTAAGCTTCCCGAGTGGATCCAGCGTCACGCCATTGGCGATCGCACGGCAGCCGCTCGGGGCATCGCTCGCCGCGGCCGCGTCGGATCGGTACGCTTGGATACTTGACTCGCAGTCGGGTCGCGTCCGGATTTACGGGATCGACGGCAGGCTGGCGCGGGAGATGACGCTTCCCGTCCGGCGTTACACACTCAGCGACAAACGAATCCAGCAGATGCGTGTCGCCGACCTTGCACGGGCCGGCAATGATTTCGCTCGATTGCGCATTGAAGCACAGTACTCGCGACCCACGCTTCCGAAGTATGCCCCGGTTTTTCGACGGATTGTCTCCGGAGAGCGCGCGACGGTGTGGGTTGACTTGGGACCTACGGAAGATTCGCGACCGTCCGAAGCGATCGTGTTCACCGCATCGGGACAGTCTCTCGCCCGTGTCGTTTTGCCACCGGGTTTCGTGCTGTGGCACGCAGGAGAGTACTTCGTCGCCGGGGTGGAGGCTGACGCGGACGGTACGGAGTCCGTCGTGGTCTACCGGCTCCATCGTCGAAGGTAGCCGGATGAAAGTTCATGCTCGCGGATGGTGCTGTTTGTGGATTCCGCTGGTCGCTGCCGGAATGGCGGTCGGTTGCACTTCAGAACAGAAAGTTGCGGATCCAGAGACACACGTGGGCCGATGGGTGCGAGCGGCGCCCCGTGCAGAGTCGCGCGTGTGGATGATCCTGTCGGCGGATGGGACCGCGGCGGGCAACTTCACGTATGCCGGTACCACCGAGCTGCCACCGTCACCAGCAGCGCCGTACTGTCTTGACGGTCGAAGACCTAGCCCGTTGCGCGAAGCCAGTCACGCGCGGCGTCGACATCATCGCGCGTGAGCTGGTGCCCCACCGGGAACCACTGCAGCGTCACGTCGGCGCCGTGTCCCCTCAACAGCTCGGCGAGCTGCTCGGTGTTGGACGGATTGATGATCGGGTCCTGCTGTCCCGCGCCGATGTACACGCGGGCGCCCTGGAGCGCGGGTGGATGCTCGGGGATGAGCGGCACCATCGCGCGGAGCAGGATCGCGCGGCGTAGCGCCTCCGGCCTCAGCAGCATCACCGACGCCGCGATGTTCGCGCCGTTCGAGAATCCGACGGCCGTGAGGCTGTCGATATCGAAGCCGTAGAACGCTGCGGCATCGCCGATGAAGTCCGCGAGCTGCATGGTGCGGTCACGCAGGTCCTCCATGTCGAACACGCCCTCGGCGAGCCGACGGAAGAACCGCGGAAAGCCATGCTCGAGTACCTGGCCGCGCAGGCTGAGCAGATTCGCCGCAGGGTCGATCAACTCGCCCAGCGGCACGAGATCGTTCTCATCACCGCCGGTGCCATGCAGCAGGAGCAGCGTGCGCGTTGCGCCGGAGCGGGGCATCCACCGATGCACGAACGCCGATGGCGCCTTCGCGCTGCTGGCGGGCTCGTTCATCTCCGTGCGGGCCACGTGCGGACCACGCGTGCGGTGCGGATCTGGTCGAGCAGGGGGAACTCGGTCGCGAGGTAGGCTTCGCCGCCGTGCGCGAGGCGTGCCTGATCAGGACCCTTGCCAGAGGGCGCACCTTCGCCGTAGCCGGTGTAGAGCGAATCCACGACGTCCATGCCGCGCACGACCTCGCCGAGCGGCGCGAATCCCATCGCGTCGAGTCGCGCGTTGTCGCGCAGGTTCACGAAGAGCTGCACTGTGCGTGTGCCCGGGCCGCCCGCCGCGAAGGTGAGCGTCCCGCGGCGGTTGCTCTGCCGTACGGTATCATCGGCAATGCGACGGCCACTCCATGCGGCCGAGCGCGCGGAATCGGCGGAGATGCCGAACTGCACGACGAATCCGCGCAGGGCACGGAAGAACCGCGCGCCGTCGTAGTAATTCGCGGTGATCGCTTCGTGCACGCGTGCCGCGCCCACGGGTGCCCAGTGCTTGCGCAGCATCACGTCGAACTCGCCCTTGGTCGTGATGAAGTGGACGAGCACGGAGTCGGGGGCGGGGGTTGATGCATTGGTGGCGCTGTTGCCCGATGTCGCCGAGCCGACTGCCTGCGGATGCGCACACGCGCCCACGGCAGCGAGGGAGAACACGAGGATGGATGCGCGCCGGATTGTCATCGGGGGCTCAGTAGACGTTGTCCTGCAACACCAGGGTGAGCGTGCGTCGACGCTCGGTGGTTCCGTTCCTGTAGTCGAACGGCATCGTGATGCGTCGCGGCCCATCGACGCGGCCCGTCAGCATGCGAAGGCCGCCCGCGTCGGATGACGAGTCGGGCGTGAAGCGGATCTCGCCTGCCGCGATCGCGTAGCTGCCGTTCACCATCATGGACTGGAGGGGCACGGCGCGGTCGCGCCCGCGCAGGTCGCGCGAGTTGATGGTGCGCCGGAACCGCACCGAGGCGCGAAACCGATTGCCCGGTCGCAAGGAGAGCACGAGACGGTCGATCTCGACGAGGTACGTCGTGCCGTCGGTATCGGTCACGCGATCGGTGAGGGGCAGGGGCAGCGCGTCGATCCTGTCGGCGAAGAAGGTGCCGACGATCGGTGCCTGGACGCGTGCGGCCTGTGCATGCCCGAGGGCCGGCGCCAGCACGATGGTGCACAGCGCCCGAGCGACGCGCGCGACGGCGGCAGGTCGAAACACCAGGGTTGGTCGCATCGCGAAGAAAGGTAGTGCTCCGATGATGCCGGCGGCATACGGGTCACGCGCTTCGCGACCCCGCGCCGCATCCTCGCGCATGCTCTCTGCGATCCGCTCTGCGGCCGTCCTCGGCATCGAGGCCTTCGGGGTCACCGTCGAGGTGGATGCCGCCGCCGGACTTCCCGGGTGGACGATGGTCGGCCTTCCGTCGGGCAGCGTCAAGGAGGCGCGCGAACGGGTCGCCGCCGCACTCGTGAATGCCGGCTTCGTGCTGCCCCCGCGCCGCTGGACGGTGAACCTCTCGCCGGCCGACGTGCGCAAGGAAGGCACCGCCTTCGACCTTCCGATCGCGATCGGTGTGCTTGTCGCGAGTGGCCAACTCGCACCGCAGATGGTCGCCGGTCTGCTCTTCGCGGGCGAGCTCGGCCTCGACGGCACGATCCGGCCCATCCGCGGTGCGTTGCCACTGGCGCGCGCCGCCCGCGAGACCGGCGCACGCGCGCTCGTGCTGCCAGCGGCCAACGCCGCCGAGGCGTCCCTGCTGCGCGAAGTGCTGCTCGCGCCATGCACCACGCTCGCGGCGCTCGTGCACGCGCTGCGCGACGGCGTGCTGCCGCGCATGACCGTGCCGCCGCCGAGCGCGCCGGATGAACTCTCGGCCGACTTCAGCGAGGTAGTCGGGCAGCCTGTGGCGAAGCGTGCGCTCGAGATCGCCGCGGCCGGTGGACACAACGTATACCTCGTGGGGCCGCCAGGCGCGGGCAAGACGATGCTGGCGCGGCGGCTTCCGTCGATCCTCCCTCCGCTCGACGACGATGCGCTGCTCGACGTGGTGGCCATCCATTCGGTGGGCGGCATCCTGCCTGTGGGCACGACGCCATCGCGCACGCCGCCGTTCCGCGCGCCGCATCACACCATCAGTGTCGCGGGACTCATCGGTGGCGGTCCGGGGCCACGGCCGGGCGAGGTGAGTCTCGCGCACCGCGGCGTGCTCTTCCTCGATGAGCTGCTGGAGCTGCCGCGCTACGTGCTCGATGCCATGCGCCAGCCATTGGAAGATGGTCGCATCGTGCTCGCGCGCGCCGCGCACTCCATCGCGTTCCCCGCACGGTTCCTGCTCGTGGGCGCGGCGAATCCATGCCCGTGCGGTCATGATGGCGAACCCGCGGGCCGCTGTCGCTGTTCTGCCGCCGACATCAACAGATACCGTGCGCGCATGTCCGGCCCGCTCGCGGACCGCGTGGATCTCCACGTGCGGGTCGGCGCCGTAGCGCTCGC
Source organism: Gemmatimonadota bacterium (assembly GCA_031416495.1). Classification (GTDB taxonomy): domain Bacteria; phylum Gemmatimonadota; class Gemmatimonadetes; order Gemmatimonadales; family Gemmatimonadaceae; genus Pseudogemmatithrix. The sequence goes on along the minus strand of JANOTV010000012.1, from coordinate 23,574 downwards.
CGATCTCGGCCAGGCATCGCGCGAGGAATCGAGCGCGACCATCAGGCAGCGCGTGGCCGCGGCGCGCGCCCGCCAGCGGCTGCGGCATCGGGCGCTGCCGGGTGTCAGTTGCAACGGCGACGCCCCCGGGCGCTGGCTGCAGACGCATGCCGGACTCACGCACGAATCGCGGGCGCTGCTCGCCACGGCCGCCGAACGGCTCCGGCTCTCCGCGCGCGGGTATCACCGCACGCTCCGCGTCGCGCGCACGATCGCCGACCTGGATGGTGATGAACAGATCTCGGTGCGCGCGTTGTCGGAGGCGCTGTCGTTCCGGCCGGTGGAGATGTCGGGGGAGTCGACTGTCTCGGATGGCGCGGGTGCGGTCGACGCGAGGCGGGAGACGCAGTAGCTTCGCGATGCGTGACGCGATCCCACTCCGCTCAAACTTCAGGCAAACACATGCGTCCTTCCGTCTTCATCTTCGCTGTCGCAAAGCGCGCGGCGTCCCTGTCCGCGCTCATGGTCGTCGTCTCCTGTCAGTCGCTCCCCGGCGGCCGCGCACCGGCGCCCGTCACTTCACAGGGCGAGCGATACGACATGCTCATCACCAACGGCAGGGTGATCGACGGCACCGGCGCGGCGTGGTTCTACGGCGACGTCGCCGTGCGCGGCGGACGCATCGTCGCGGTGGCACCGCGCGGCGCGCTGCGCGCGAACCAGGCGCGCGAAGTCGTGGACGCGTCCGGCCTCGCGGTCGCGCCGGGCTTCATCGACATCCAGGGACACAGTGGCGGCTTCCTGCTGAACGGTGACGCGCGCGTCGTCGGCAAGGTCTCGCAGGGCGTCACCACCGAGATACTCGGCGAGGGCAGCACGCCCGCGCCGATGAGCGCCAGCGAACTCGCGACCCGTCCCGTCGGCGACACGCTGTCGCGTGGGTTCGCGTCGCCGCACGGCTTCGACTACTGGCTCACCACGATGGAGCGTCGTGGCATCTCCATCAACGTCGGTTCGTTCGTGGGCGGCAGCACGCTGCGTGCGTACGGGATGGGACTCGCGAGCGGCCGCGCGTCGGGCGAGAAGCTCGATGCGATGCGCAGCGCACTCGCCCTCGCGATGCAGGACGGCGCGTTCGGGCTCGCGACGGCGCTCATCTACCCGCCGGGCGTGTTCGCCTCGACGGAGGAGCTCGTCGACGTCGTGAAGTCGATGGCGCCGTATGGCGGTCTCTACATCACGCACATGCGCTCCGAAGGCGACCAGCTCCTCGAGGCCGTCGATGAAGCGGTGCGCATCGGACGCGAGGGCGGCGTGCCTGTCGAGATCTTCCACCTGAAGGCCGCCGGCCTCCGCAATCATGCGAAGGGACCGCAGTCCATCGCACGCATCAACGCGGCGCGCGCGGCGGGCCTCGACGTGCAGGCGAACATGTATCCGTACACGGCCGGCGGCACGGGGCTCACGTCATGCCTGCCGCCGAACGCGCAGGAGGAAGGCCTGCTCTTCCAGCGCCTCGCAGACCCCGCCGAACGCGCGAGACTGCGCGCGGAGATCGAGCGACCGACCAGCGCGTGGGAGAATCTCTGCGAGCTGGCCGGCGCCGAGGGCGTGCTGATCGCGCGACTCAACAGCGACTCGCTGAGCCAGTACTCGGGCAAGCGCCTCTCGGAGATCGCCGCCGCGCGCGGCACCGACTGGATCGAGACGGCGATGACGCTGATCCTCGCCGAACGGAATCGCGTCGAGACGATCTACTTCCTCATGAGCGAGGAGAATGTCGCGCTCAATCTCCAGCAGCCCTGGATGAAGATCGGCACCGATGCGGCCGGTCATGATCCCGAGAAGTCGTCTGGCCTCGTGCATCCGCGTGCGTACGGCACGTTCCCGCGCATCCTCGGCAAGTATGCGCGCAACGAAGGCGTGCTCCCGCTCGAGGATGCGGTGCGCAAGATGACATCGGCCACCGCACGCCGGCTCGGCATCACCGATCGCGGTCTGCTCACCGTCGGCATGCATGCCGACATCGTGCTCTTCGATCCCACGACGATCATCGACAGTGCGACGTACGACGAGCCGCACAGGGTCTCGACCGGCGTCCGCGCGACCTATGTGAACGGTGTCGCAGTCTGGAAGGACGGGGCGCACACCGGCGCAACGCCGGGACGTGCGGTGCGCGGCCCGGGCTACGGCCGCATCGTGCCCTGAGTCACGGCGCGAGGCGGCGGCCGGAACATCGTGCCGGAACATCGTGCCCTGACAGCCGTATGGATGGGGGATAGTTTTCAGGCTGTTCCCCTTCTCGCGAGTGTCCCGTCTTGATCGCACAGTCGTCCGCGCTGGACAAGGAAGCGCAGCTCACGGCATGGTGCCGCGAGCACGGCTCGATGCTCGTCGGTTTCTCCGGCGGTGTCGACTCCTCGTACCTCGCCTGCGTGGCGGTCGACGCGCTGGGCGCCGAGCGCGTGCTTGCGGTGATCGGCCGCAGCGCATCGTACCCGGAGGCGCAGTGGGCGCGCGCGCGCGAAGTCGCCGATGCGTTCCGCATTCCGGTGCTCGAACTGGACACCGACGAGATGTCCGATCCGCGCTATGCGGCGAACCCGGTCAATCGTTGCTACTTCTGCAAAGGCGAACTCTGGTCGCGTCTCGCACCCGTCGCCGCTGAGCGCGGTCTGGCGATCGTCGTGGATGGCACGAACGCCGACGATCTCTCCGATCATCGGCCCGGTGCACAGGCCGCACGAGAGCACGGTGTGGCATCGCCGCTCGCGGAACTCGGCTTCACGAAGGACGACATCCGCGAACTTTCGCGACTCCGCGGCATTCCCACCTGGTCGCAGCCGTCGTCGCCCTGCCTCTCGTCGCGCCTGCCGTACGGCACGGAGGTCACGCCCGAGCGTCTCGCCAAGGTCGAGCAGGCCGAGGCGGCGCTGCGCTCGCTCGGCGTGAAGGGAAATCTCCGCGTGCGCTACTTCGGCGAGACGGCGCGCGTGGAGCTCGATGCACCTGAGCTCGAGGCATGGCAGCATGGCGGCGCACGGCTGGTGTTGGAGGCCGCGGTGCGCGACGCCGGCTTCGCGCAGGTGGACATCGACCCGCGCGGATTCCGTTCGGGCGGCCTCAACGTGCTGGCCGGCATCGGTGCTCATCGCGACGGAACGTCCTGATGTTCGGATGCATGGGCAGGCTCGGCTGCGGCCTGCTGTTGATCATTCTTGGCGCCGCCGGCTGGCATTTCCGTGATGAATGGCTCCCGAAGGCGAAGGGGATCGTCGCCGCGGCGATGCCCGGCGAGCGCGCCACGGGCTGGGCACCGCTCACGAGGGCGGGAGCGCAGCGCACCGCGGAGCGCGTGCAGCGTCTCAGCACGCCGACGGGCCCGTCGTACGTGAACATCGCTCCTGCCGACTTCGCCGCGTACGTGCTGCGTCCGGCGCTCGCGCGACTCGCCGAGGTGGACAGTGCGCCCGAGGCGCTCGTGCAGGACGGCAAGCTCTACCTGCGCACGCGCGTGCGCCACGCGGACCTCGGCGGCAAGGAAACACTCGGACCGCTCGCGGGAATGTACAACGATGCCGAGCCGGTGATGATCGCAGGACGCCTCGAGCCGGTGCGACCCGGGCTCGCGCAGTTCCGTCTCACCGATGTCGCGCTGCGCGACCTCAAGGTGCCGAAGGCCGCGATCAATCAGCTCGTCCGCCGCTGGGGACCACCCACGCGTCCCGATGGCGTCGCGAGCGATGCGCTGCCGGTGGAGTTGCCGTCGTTCATCGGCGACCTGCGCATCGCCAACGGCCAGGTGACGCTCTACAAGACGACGACGCGATGAGCCGCCGCCTGCTGATCGTGGATGACGAGGCGGGCATCCGTGCGGCGCTCGCGCAGCTGCTCGAATACGAAGGCTACGAAGTCAGGTGCGTCGCCAGCGGGCGCGAGGGCATCACGCTCTATGAGTCATGGCAGCCGCAGCTCGTGTTCCTCGACGTGAAGATGGCCGGTATCGACGGCCTCGAGACGCTCAAGCGACTGCGCGCGCTCGATCCCGCCGCAGTGGTCGTGATGATCTCAGGTCACGCGAGCATCCAGGACGCGGTCGAGGCGACGCACCTCGGCGCGTACGACATCCTCGAGAAGCCGCTCGACACCGATCGCATCCTGGTCACGCTGCGCAACGCGATCGGTCACCTCGACCTGCGCGAGGAGAACGAGCGGCTGCGCGAGACGATGCAGTCGCAGGGAGAGATCGTGGGACGCTCCGGCGCCGTGCGCGCGCTCGTGGACCAGATCGCGCGTGTGGCGCAGACTCCGGCGCGGGTGCTGATCACGGGCGAGAATGGCACGGGCAAGGAACTCGTCGCGCGCGCCATCCATCAGCGATCGCCGCGCGCGAAGGGATCGTTCGTCGAGGTGAATTGCGCGGCCATCCCGTCGGAGCTCATCGAGAGCGAACTCTTCGGTCACATGAAGGGATCGTTCACCGGTGCGGTGCAGGACCGGCCGGGCAAGTTCGAGCAGGCCGATGGCGGAACGCTCTTCCTCGATGAGGTGGGCGACATGTCGCAGGCGGCGCAGGCGAAGGTGCTGCGCGTGCTGCAGGACAACGAGATCACGCGCATCGGCGGGCAGAAGAGCCGCAAGGTGGATGTGCGGGTGCTCGCGGCGACGAACAAGCGGCTCGAGGAGGAGATCGCGGCGGGACGGTTCCGCGAGGATCTCTACTATCGGCTCAACGTCGTGCCGATCGTCGTGCCGCCGCTGCGCGAGCGTCGCGAGGACATCCCGCTGCTCGTGCAGCACTTCATCGCGCGACTCACGACCGAGAGCGGCATGCACGCGAAGGCCGTCGACGCCGCCGCGATGGACCGCTTGCAGTCACTCGACTGGCCCGGCAACATCCGGGAGTTGCGCAACACGGTCGAACGGCTGCTGATTCTCTCCGCCGGCCCGCGCATCGCGGCCGGTGATGTGGAACGGCTCGTGGGCATGCACGCGGGGCAGGGCGCGAGCGGGCTCGATGCGCTCGAGAAATTCACCACGTATGATCAGTTCAAGCAGGCCGCCGAGCGGGCGTTCCTCCTCGTGAAGCTGCGGCAGTTCGACTGGAACGTCGCGGAGACGGCGCGCGCGCTGGATATGCCGAGGTCCAACCTCTACAAGAAGATCGAGCGCCACGGCCTGGCGCGGGAGCAGGGATGAGCGATCGCGACTGGGATGCCGAGATGAAGAAGATCGACCGCGAGATGGAGCGGGCGTCGCCGCCGCCGACTGCCGCGTCGCCGCCGTCGATGACCCCCCGTGGGCCGATGACGACCGGTGCTCCGCAGACGTCGACCGTCACCGGTGCCCCGCGGCCGACGACCGGCTTCGGCGTGTATGCGCGGCTTACGCTCGCCGTCGCGCTCGGCGTCGGGATCATCTTCTGGCCATATGCTGCTCGTTGCGGCGCTGGACTCGCCGCGTACCTCGGCGCCGTCGCGGCGCTGCTGGTGAGCGGCGTCTGGTCGTCCATCTGGACGTGGCGGCATCGCGCGTCGCGGGCGCACGTGCTCTCGCTGCTGCTCGTGGTGTGGGCACTGGTGCTCGCCTCGATCGAGGTGTTGCCGCGAGTGGGCTACGCCGTCCCGACGGCTGCGCTCCCGGCGACATGGAGCTGCACGGGCTAGTCGACGTTGCACCCGGGTTCATCGAGCTGCGTGGCCTTCTGGCCGACGCACCCGGCCTGTTCCGGGCCGGTTATCTTTGTGCATGACAAAAAAGACCTTCCAGAACTTCATCGCCGGCGAGTGGGTCGCCCCCTCGACCGGCGCGTACTTCGACAACGTCAATCCTGCCGACACGACCGACATCATCGGTCACTTCCCGAAGTCGGGCGCAGAGGACGTGCGGCGCGCGGTCGAGTCGGCCAGGCGTGGTTTCGAGCACTGGCGCCGCATGCCCGCTCCCGCGCGTGGTGACGTACTCCGCCGCGCCGGCGAGATCCTCACGGCCCGCAAGGAAGAACTCGCCGATCTCATGACCCGTGAGATGGGCAAGCCGCTCGCAGAGACGCGTGGCGACGTGCAGGAAGGCATCGACACCGCGTTCTACGCCGCCGTCGAAGGTCGCCGCCTCTTCGGCCACACGGTGCCGAGCGAACTGCGCGACAAGTGGGCGATGAGCTTCCGTCGTCCGATCGGCGTCGCCGGCATCATCACGCCGTTCAACTTCCCGCTCGCGATCCCGACGTGGAAGATGTTCCCCGCGCTCGTCTGCGGGAACTCGCTCGTCTTCAAGCCCGCCGAGGATGTGCCGCACACCGGGCACCTGTTCGTCGAGATCCTCCTCGAGGCCGGTCTTCCGCCCGAGGTGATCCAGCTCGTGCACGGCTACGGCGACGTGGGGGCGGCGATCGTCGAGCATCCCGACGTCGCGCTCGTCTCGTTCACCGGTTCGACGGAGACCGGCAGCAAGGTCGGCGAGACCTGCGGCCGCATGCACAAGCGTCTCTCGCACGAGATGGGCGGCAAGAACGCGCAGATCGTGATGAACGATGCGAAGCTCGACCTCGCGCTCGACGGCGTGCTCTGGGGCGCCTTCGGTACGACCGGCCAGCGCTGCACCGCGACGAGCCGCCTGATCCTGCAGGACGGCATCCATGATGAGTTCGTCGCGAAGCTCGTCGATCGTGCTGGCAAGCTGAAGCTCGGTGACGGACGCAAGGCGGGCACCGATGTCGGGCCGCTGATCCACGCGGACAGCGTCTCGAAGGTCCATCGTTATGTGGAGATCGGGCTCACCGAGAAGGCCGAGCTCGCACTCGGTGGCCAGCGCGCGAGCGGCGGGGCACTCGGCAACGGATACTTCTTCCAGCCGACGATCTTCACCGGCGTGAAGCAGGGCGCGCGGATCGAGCAGGAGGAGATCTTCGGACCGGTGCTCTCCGTGATCCGCGTGAAGGACGCCGACGAGGCGTTCCGCGTGAACAACGGCGTGAAGTACGGGCTTTCGTCGTCCATCTACACGCAGGACGTGAACGTCGCGTTCCGTGCTCTCAATGAACTCGACAATGGCATCACCTACGTCAACGCGCCGACCATCGGCGCGGAGGCGCACCTGCCGTTCGGCGGCGTGAAGGCCACGGGCAACGGGCACCGCGAGGGCGGCTGGGAGGTCTACGAGTTCTACTCGGAGACGAAGGTCGGCTACCTCGACTACAGCGGCACCCTGCAGCGGGCACAGATCGACAATTATTAGATCGGACGGCACGCCCCCTCCCCACGCCGCCGGTCGCGGTGTATATCCCCGTGGAGGACCATGGCCGAGACACATCCAGACCCTGCCTTCGAGACGACGCCCGCGAGTGATCTGATGCCGCGGGCCGTCGATCTCGGTGAACCAGCCGGCGCTCCGACCCCGGCGCCGCGCCGTGCGCCCGTCACTCTCCGCGCCCTGCGCGTCGGGTGGGAATGGGCGAAGTCGATCCAGCTCGCCATCATCCTGTTCCTGCTCGTGCGCGCCTTCTTCGTCGAGGCGTTCAAGATCCCGAGCGGTTCCATGGAAGGCACGCTGCTCGTCGGCGACTTCCTCCTCGTGAACAAGATGCTGTACGGCGCCGAGGTGCCGTTCATCGGCAAGCATCTTCCGGCGGTGCGCCGTCCCGCGCTCGGCGATGTCGTCGTGTTCCAGTGGCCCGAGGATCCGACGAAGAATTTCGTCAAGCGCCTCGTCGGCATGCCGCACGACACCGTCGAGATGCGTCGCGGCGCGCTCTATCGCAACGGCGCGATCCAGCTCGAGGGGTACGCGGTGCACAGTGATCGCGGCGGCGAGCACGCTGACGAGGAGTTCCGCTGGCAGCGGGATTTCGTCACTGCCGGCACCGACGTGCGCGGATATAATCCGTCGCGCAATAATTGGGGGCCGCTCGTGGTCCCCGACCACCATTACTTCGTGCTCGGCGACAATCGAGACAATTCCCTCGACAGCCGCTATTGGGGATTCGTGCCCGATACGCTCGTGCGGGGCACCCCGATATTCGTCTACTACAGCTACTCACCGGACAGCAGCGCTTCGCTCAACTGGCTGACGCGGGTCCGGTGGCAACGACTGGGCGAGCTGATCCGTTGATCTGACGGTCGCGTTGACGGCAGTCGCCGGTCGTGGGGTATCGGTGGCTGCGTCGCGTCGGCCAGGCGCCAGATGGCTGGGTCGGTGAGCTGAGCGCGTGGTGCTTCCCCCACGCGTGGTTGCGCTGCACATTCTGCGTCAGATGACCGGTTCGCAGGACCTATCGGGCGAGGACGAATGGCCGGAGTACCGAGCAAGCGGCAGGGATACGACGAAGGATCGCTCGACCAGTACCTGCGGGACATCAGCGTCTATCCGCTGATCTCGCGCGAAGAGGAAGTCAGGCTCGCGCAGCGCATCCGCAAGAACGACCAGGAGGCGCTCGACACGCTCGTGCGGTCGAACCTGCGCTTCGTCGTCTCGGTCGCGAAGAAGTACCAGAACCAGGGCGTCTCGCTCTCCGACCTGATCAACGAGGGCAACCTCGGCCTGATCCGCGCGGCGCACAAGTTCGACGAGACGAAGGGCATCAAGTTCATCTCGTACGCGGTCTGGTGGATCCGCCAGGCGATCCTGCAGGCCCTCGCCGAGCAGAGCCGCATCGTGCGCGTGCCGCTCAACCGTGCGGGCACGCTGCACCGCATCGGCAAGCGCGCCAACGCGCTGCTGCAGGAGCTCGGCCGCGAGGCGACGAACGCCGAGATCGCCGAGGGCATGGAGATCACGGAAGAGGAAGTCGCGAAGACGATGTCGATCTCGCAGACGCACCTCTCCCTCGACGCGCCGATGACCGATGGCGAGGACAACCGCCTCCTCGACTACATCCCCGACACCGAGAGCGCGACGCCCGACGAGGAGACCTTCGAGAAGGCACTCATCGAGTCGGTGCATGCCGCGCTCGGCGGCTTGAAGGAGCGAGAGTCGAAGATCCTGCGCCTCTATTTCGGGCTCGATGGCCAGGAGCCGATGACCCTCGAGCAGATCGGCGCCGTCCTGAACATCACGCGCGAGCGGGTGCGCCAGGTGAAGGAGAAGGCGCTGTCGAGGCTCCGGCATGTGTCGCGGGCGCGGGCGCTGGAGTCCTACCTGGGGTAGGACGGTGGACGGTGGGAGGTGGAAGGTCACAGCGCCCAGTGGCATAGCGCGGTTCAACTGGCGAGCTTTGAGAGCGGGGAAGAGCGGGGTTCCTTCCACCCTCCACCTTCCACCTTCCACCTCAGAGTCATGTCCAAAGACGCCTCATTCGACGTCACCACCAGCGTTGATCTTCAGGAAGTGGACAACGCCGTGAACCAGGCGTCCAAGGAGATCGCGCAGCGCTATGACTTCAAGGACGCGAAGCTCGCGACGGTCGAGCTCAATCGCGCCGAGGGGATCATCAAGCTCTCGAGCGATGCCGACATCCGACTGCGCGCGATGTGGGACATCCTGCAGTCCAAGCTCATCAAGCGCGGCGTGCCGGTGAAGAACCTCGACGCCGGTGAGCCCGAGCCCGGCGGTGGCGACACCTGGCATCGCGACATCACGCTCAAGCAGGCGCTCGACTCCGACCAGTGCAAGAAGGTCGTCGCGGCGATCAAGGCGCAGAAGTTCAAGAAGATCCAGGCGAGCATCCAGGGCGACACGGTGCGCGTGGTCTCGCCGAGCCGCGATGAGCTCCAGACGGTGATGACATTCCTGCGCGGCGAGGACTTCGGTGTCCAGCTCGAGTTCGGGAACTACCGTTGAAGGTTTCGCTCGTTACGCTTGGATGCGACAAGAACACCGTCGACAGTGAGCGCTATCTCGCGCTGCTGATCGACCATGGTGCCGTGCAGGTGGACGACGCGAGCGACGCCGAGCTCATCATCGTGAACACCTGCGGCTTCATCGATGCCGCGAAGCGCGAGTCGATCGACGCCATCGTCGCCGCCGGGCGTCTCAAGTCCACCGGCAGTGCGACGGCCGTCGTCGCCGTGGGCTGCATGGTCGAGCGCCACAAGGGTGAACTCGCCGAGGCGCTGCCCGAGGTCGATCTCTTCCTCGGCGCATCCGAGATGGACCGCATGGTGCCGATGCTCCGCGAGCGCGGGCTCATCGGCGACCCCGTCACGCAGCACCCCGGCGTGCGCGCGTACACGGGCGACACGCCGTTCGTGCGCTACCTCAAGGTCAGCGAAGGCTGCGATCACGGCTGCGCGTTCTGCGCGATCCCGCTCATGCGCGGCAAGCATCGCTCGTTCTCGCTCGACGAGATCGTGCGCGAGGCGCATCTGCTCGAGCTGCAGGGCGCGCGCGAGGTGAACCTCGTCGCGCAGGATCTCGCGCATTACGGGCGCGATCGCACCGATGGCATGCGGCTGCCGGAACTGCTCGAGGCGCTCATCCGCGAGACGAGCATCCCGTGGATGCGGAACATGTACCTGTATTCCGCGGGCATCACGCCGCGGCTGCTCGAGGTCATCGCGAACGAGCCGCGCATCCTGCGGTATCTCGACATGCCCATCCAGCACGCGTCCGACGCGGTGCTCGAGCGCATGCGTCGTCCCGAGCGCCAGCGCACGATCCGCGAGAAGGTCGCGCGCTTCCGCGACGCGGTGCCCGGCGTGGCGATCCGCACCACCTGCATCGTCGGTTTCCCGGGCGAGACGGACAGCGACGTGCAGCAGCTGCTCGAGTTCCTGCGCGAGATCCAGTTCGAGCGCGTAGGCGTGTTCACCTACTCGCCGCAGGAAGGCACGCGCGGCGCGGAGCTGGTGGACGATGTGCCGGAGACGATCAAGCGCGCGCGGCTCGAGGCGGTGGAGGAGCTGCAGCGGCACATCACGGCCGAGCGATACGAGTCGCGCATCGGCACGGTGACGCCGGCGCTGGTGGAGTCGGTCGATGGCCGCGCTGCGACGGTGCGCCTGCCGTGGCAGGCGGATGACATCGACGGCATCACGACGGTCATCGCCGACGTGACCGCCGGCAGTCTCATCGAAGTCGAGGTCACCGGCGTCGTCGACGACTACGATTTCACGGCAACGTTCCGGCGCGTGCTCTCGACGGGCGCCGTGGCGGGGAAGGCGCCCGCCCGCTCGCGCGAACTGCCGATGGCCGGCACTGGGATTGGGAGCTTCGGACGTTGAGGCGAGGGCGCGGTGCGCTCCTCCTCGTCGCGATGGTCCTTGGCTCCTGTGCCAAGCCGCTCGAGCCCATCCAGCCGCTTCCTGTGCCGCGCACCGCCCCCGCGCCGGCGGAACCCGAGCCCGCACCCGAGGCCATCCCGACCGATCCAGGGCCGCGCCCTGCGCGCCTTCTGGGGCCCGAAGTACGGATCGCCCTACTCGCCAGCCAGCGCACCTTTCCGCTGGCCGCTGAGGGGCCCTGGCGCCTCGTGGACGCCCGCGGGGGCACGCTGCTCCGGGCGCGGGCCGGCGATGCGTGGACAGTGCAGAAGGATGGCGGTCGGCTTCGCGCCATGCGCCCCGACGGCACCGCGACCCCGTGGTCGGCGGGCCCGCTGCGACAGGTGAGCGATGCGGCGTCGGGCAGCGTGAAGGCGGGTGGCAAGCGCCATCGCGGCTCGATCTCTCTCCTCGCGGAGGACAGCGGGATCCTCGTCGTCAACGCACTCGCCCTTGAGGACTACCTGCGCGGCGTCGTGCCGCGCGAGATCGGTGAGCGCACCGCCAGCGAGCGAGCGGCCGTCGAGGCGCAGGCGATCGCCGCGCGATCGTTCGCGGTGACGCGGCTCGTGACGGCACGAGCGGGCAACGGTCGCAGCCCGGATTTCGACTTCGTCTCGTCGGTGAGCGACCAGGTGTACGGCGGTCGCGACGCCGAACGTCCGCTCTCCGATGCCGCGATCGCCGCGACGGCAGGCCGTGTGCTGCTCGTGAACGGTCGCGTCGTCACCGCGCCATTCCACTCGGCGTGCGGTGGCGAGACGGCGGCGGCAGAGGAGGTCTGGCGCACGGATGGCGAGTCGCACCTGCGGCGGGTGAGCGACAGGATCCCGGGTACCGACCGATTCTATTGCGACATCGCGCCGCGCTTCGCGTGGACGCGGATCCTCACGGGCAGAGAACTCGATGAAGTGGTGCGTCGCTACATCGCGGCCTACGCGACGGTCCCGCGCTCGGGCCCGGGCCGGGTGCAGGGCGTTACCGTCGAAGGCCGCACGCCGAGCGGACGCGTGAATGTGCTCGCATTCCGCACGGCGACCGGCACCTATCGCGTGCGTGGCAACGACTCGCGATCGGTGCTGCGCTCGGCGAGTGGCGAGATGCTGAACAGTCCCTATTTTTCCATCACGGCCGACGACAGTCCCGCCGGACGCATCGCGCGAGTGGTCATTCGTGGCAACGGCTACGGTCACGGCGTCGGGATGTGCCAGTGGGGAGCGATCGGGCGGGCACGCGCCGGACAGGACGCCCGTTTGATCCTGCGCACGTACTATCCCGGAACCACCATCGGCCCGATCCCCCCAGGGCTTCTTACCCCGTAGGACCGCAGGAGAGCGCATAGCGTGCCCCCGACACCTCCCGCAGGCACCCCCACACCGCGACCGCCCCTGAAGTTCGGCGTGCTCGGGCTCGGCGCCATCGCGCAGACCGCCTACCTGCCGGTGATGGCGAAGATGCGCGGCGTGCAGCTCGCCGCGCTCTGCGACAACGACGCGGCCAAGGCGCGCTCGCTCGCGCAGCGCTTCAACGTGCGGGACACCTGCACCGACATCGACGAGCTCCTCGAGATCCCGGAGCTCGACGCCATCATCATCACGACGCCCAATCACCTGCACGAAGTGCATGTGCTCTCCGCGCTGCGCGCGGGACTGCATGTGCTCTGCGAACGACCGCTGGCGCTCAATGCACGCGGTGTCGAGCGCATCGTCGCGGCGTCGGAGAAGGCGAAGCGCATGGTGCGCGTCGCGAACAACCACCGCTTCCGACATGACGCGCAGAACCTCGACGCCTTCCTGCGCGGTGGCGAACTCGGCAAGGTGCGCGCCGTGCGCACGGGCGCGTATCGCCACCGCGTGCAGACGGCGCCCTGGCGCCTACGTCGCGCCGAGGCGGGCGGCGGCGCCTTCCTGGAGATGGGGCTCCCGCTGCTGGACCTCGCGGGCTGGCTCACCGATGCGCCGCGCGTGACGCGCGTGAGCGCATCGATGGAGCGCGGCCGCGGGGCGAACACGGTCGAAGAGGCCGCGATCGTGTTCATCGAGTGCGAAGGTGGCTTCACGGTGACCGTCGATGTGCACTGGAACTATGTCGGCGAGGATGACCGCTGGTGGTTCGAGGTGATCGGCACCAAGGGTTCCGCGCGACTGGCGCCGTTGCGCATCACCAAGGAGCTGAACGGCGTGCCGGTCGATGTCTCGCCGCAGGGCGCGTCGACGAAGGACACGCTCACGGTGCAGTCATACCGCTCGGAGCTCGCCCACTTCGCGGCCGTGCTGCGTGGGGACGAGAAGTACGAGTCACCGCGCGACCAGATCCGGCTGTACAAGTTGGTGGCCGCGATCTACAAGTCAGCGGACGAGGCGAAGGAGCTGCGGCTGTGACGCGCGCAGCGATCGCGCTACTCGTCCTCCTGCTGTTCGCGCCGCCGCCGCTCGCCGCGCAGCCGGGCTCGACGATCACCGTCTCGATCCTCACGTTCGGTCCGGGCGACGCGGTGTTCGAACGCTTCGGCCACAACGCGCTCCGCGTGCGCGACGACGCGACCGGTACGGACCTCGCGTACAACTGGGGCATGTTCTCGTTCGACGACCCGAACTTCCTCGGGCGCTTCCTCTCGGGCGACACACGCTATTGGGTCGAGGCCTTCCCCACGGCGTGGCTGCTCGACGTGTACCGGCGGCGGGAGCGCGCCACGCAGGAGCAGGTGCTCGCGCTCACGCCGGACCAGCGGCTCGAGGTCAAGCGGTACGTCGAGTGGAATGCCCTCGAGGCGAACAAGTACTACCGCTATGACTATTTCCTCGACAACTGCTCCACCCGACTGCGCAACGCACTCGATCAGGCGCTCGGTGGTTCGCTCGAGCGCCGGTTCGTTCCCATCCGTACCAAGTGGACGTTCCGGAACGAGTCGGTGCGTCTCACCACGCCCGACGGACTCGCGCAGGCGGGCATCGACATCGCGCTCGGACCGCGCGCGGACCAGCCGATCACGGCGTGGGAGTCGATGTTCATCCCCATGCGGCTGCGTGATCACCTCCGCGACGTGACGGTCCCCACCGCCGAGGGCACGGTGCCGCTGGTCGCGTCCGAGGCCGTGCTCTATGTGCCCTCCGCGCGCGAACCTGAGCCCACAGAGCGCCGCGGACTCACCATCGGCGCCTGGGGACCGATCATCGGCGCCTGGATGCTGCTGCTGACGCCCTTCAGCGCGGCGGCGCGTCGTCGCACGCGAGTGCCCGCGGCGACGATGGTCGTGCTCTGGTACGGCATCACCGGCATCCTCGGCCTCGCGCTGCTTGGCATGTGGCTCGGGTCGGCGCATCTGTTCTGGTACCGCAACCTGAACCTGCTGCTGCTCTCGCCGCTCGGACTCATCGCGGCGTACCCGGTCGCCCGTGCGGTGCTCCGCGGCGAGCTGACGCGGACCGCGCGCCTCCTCACGAGCGCGATCCTCTGGATGGCGTTGCTCGCGCTGCTCATCGCGCCGATCGTCACGCAGCGTATGGCGGGCCCGTTGCTGCTGCTGTTGCCGGGTCACATCGGTCTCGCGATCGCCATCTGGCGCCACACGCGCGTTGCGAGTGCCGCCTGACCACTCCCCCGGCGGTGCAGCGCGGCTCGTCTGACCTCGCCGCCGGCGTCGACGTCGGTGGCACGTTCACCGATTGTGCGACGATCTCCGCGACCGGCAGGGTGCAGGCGCGGAAGGTGTTCTCCACGCCGGATGACCAGAGCGAAGGCGTCGCGGCCGCACTCGCGGCGCTCGATGCCGGCGAGGGCGCGGTCACCCGCATCGTGCACGGGACCACCGTCGTGACGAACCTCCTGCTCGAGCGTACCGGCGCACGGGTCGTGCTCTGCGCCACGGAAGGTGCGACCGACCTTCTCGAGCTGCGCCGGCAGGACCGCGTCTCGCTCTACGATCTGTCCGCCGCGCATCCCGCACCGCTCGTGGCGAGTGATGACGTGATCGCGGTCGATGAGCGTCGGACGCCGCATGGCATGGAGCGTGCCCTGGGCGCGACCGAGATCGCGCGCGTGGTGCAGAACGTCCTGGCGCTCGCTCCCGACGTCGTGGTCGTCTCGCTCCTGCATGCGTATGACGACGATGTCCACGAGCGCGCGCTGGCCGATGCGATCCGCGCGGCGAGTCCATCGCTCGCGGTCGTGACGGGCGCGGCGGTGCTGCCGGAGATCCGCGAGTATGAGCGCACCGCGACCGCTGTGGCAGAAGGGTACTCGCGGCCACGCGTGGCGCGGTATCTCGAGCGACTCACCTCGCGACTGGCCTCGGCGGGCTTCCCTGCGCCCGCCGTGATGACATCGGGCGGCGGTATGCGGCGCGCCCACGACGCGGCCGAGCATGCGGCATCCCTCGCGCTCTCGGGCCCGGCCGGTGGAGTCGTCGGCGCGGCCGCGGTGCTGCGCGCGGCGGGCTACGCCAGCGCGCTGACGATCGACATCGGCGGTACGAGTGCCGATGCCGGACTCATTCTCGAGGGAGAGCCGCTCGTCGAACCGGGTGGCATGGTCGCAGGCGTCCCGATCGCGTTGCCGCGCGTGCTCGTGGAGACGGTGTCCGCGGGAGGCGGCAGCCTCGCGTGGATCGACGATGGCGGCGCGTTGCGGGTCGGTCCGCGCAGCGCCGGCGCGCGGCCTGGCCCGGTCGCCTTCGGTCGCGGCGGCACGGAGCCCACCGTCACCGACGCGCAGGTCGCGCTCGGTCGCATCCGTGCGGCCGGCGTCCGCAGCGGTGGCCTCACGCTCGATGTCGAAGGCGCGCGCGCGTCCATCGGGCGTCTCGCCGGCCGGCTCGGCGAGGACCCACTGCGCGTCGCGCGCGCGATCATCGATTCTGCCGATGCCGAGATGGCGCGTGCCCTGCGGCGCGTGAGCGTGGACCGCGGCGTCGATCCGCGCGATTGCATCCTCGTCGCGTTCGGCGGTGGTGGTCCGCTGCACGCGTGCGCGCTCGCCGATGCGCTCTCGATGACGTCGGTGCTTGTGCCGCCATTCGCCGGCGTGCTGAGCGCGGTGGGACTCGCGCTCGCGCCGGAGCGTCACGAGAGCGCGATGAGCGTGCTGCAGCGCACCGATGCGCTCGATGCATCATCGCTCACGGCATTCCGCAAGCGACTCGCCGCCGAGGTGACCGGGCGCGAACGTCGCACGGTGGCGCGCATGCGCTATGTGGGGCAGGGCTACGAGCTCGATGTGCGCCTCACCGAGGAGGACGACGGCGCCACGCTCGGCGCGCGATTCACGGCCGCGCATTCGTCGCGATACGGGTTCACGCTGGCGCGCCCGGTCGAGGTCGTCGCCCTGCGGCACGTTGCCAGCGAGCCCGGCGCGCAGGTGCGCTTCGTGCGTGATGCATCGCGGCCCCTCTGGGACGCGAGCAACCATGTCGACCTCGGCGGCGAGGCGAACGGCGCGACGGTCATCGGTCCGTGCAGCATCACGCTGTCGGACGCGACGCTCTGGGTCGGCGAGGGCTGGCGCGCCAACGCGCTCGCCATCGGCGGCTGGCTGCTCGAACGCGAGGCGACGGCATGACGCAGACGCGTGCGCAGGCACTCGACGCACTCGGACTCTCCGTCTGGGCCTCGTCCGTCGCGATGATCGCCGAGGAGATGGGCGCCGTGCTCATCCGCGGTGCGCTCTCGCCGAACATCCGCGAGCGCCGCGACGCCTCGTGCGCGCTCTTCGATGCCGAGGGTCGCATGGTCGCGCAGGCCGCGCACATCCCCGTGCACCTCGGCGCGCTTCCCGAAGCCGTGCGCGCCGTGCGTGCGCGCAACCCGAAGGCCGGCGACGTGTTCCTGCTCAACAGTCCGTGGCTCGGTGGCTCGCATCTGCCCGACCTCACGATGATCGAGGCGATCGCCGATGCCGATGGCGAGCGCGTCGCGGGGTTCGCCGTCGTGCGCGCGCATCACGCCGACGTCGGCGGCATGAGCCCCGGCTCCATGCCGCAGGGCGCGACGGAACTGGTACAGGAGGGACTCATCATCCCGCCGGTGCGCATCGAGCGCGGCGGCGAGCCGGAGCACGAGATGCTCGAGTTGATCCTCGCGAACGTGCGCACGCCTGACGAGCGCCGTGGGGATCTTGCCGCGCAGCGCTCCGCGTGCGCGGCGGGGGCGGCGGGGTGGCGCACGCTCATCGCTCGGCATGGGCGCGCTCGCGTCGAAGATGCAGGGGCGGGCCTTCTCGATTACGCCGAGCGTCGTGCTGTGGCGAGGCTGCGCGGCATCGAGGGCACGCGCGGCGTCGCGGAGGATGCGCTCGAAGGTGATGGCGTGAGCGAGGCGCCGGTGCCGCTGCGTGTGGTGCTCGCGGTGCGCGACGGGGAGCTGCACCTCGACTTCACCGGCACGTCGCCGATGGTGCGCGGCAATGTGAACTGTCCCATCCAGGTCACGCGCGCGGCGGCGCTCTTCGTGCTCCGCACGTTGCTCGGTGACGATGTGCCCACGAACGAAGGCATCGCGCGTCCCATACGCATCGTGACGCCCGATGACTGTTGCATCGCGGCGCGCTCTCCGGCCGCCGTCGCGGCGGGGAACGTGGAGATGAGCCAGCGCATCACCGACCTGCTCTTCGCCGCGCTTGCGGATGCCGGCGTCGAAGTGCCGGCGCAGGGGCAGGGCACGATGAACAACGTGACCTTCGGCGGGGCCGGATGGACGTTCTACGAGACGCTCGGTGGCGGGCAGGGCGCGAGCGCTCGCGGCGATGGCCCGGATGCCGTGCATGTGGGCATGAGCAACACGCGCAACACGCCGATCGAGTCGCTGGAGCGCGCGTACCCCGTGATCATCGAGCGCTACGCGGTGCGCCGCGGGTCGGGGGGTGCTGGTGCGCACCGGGGCGGCGATGGCGTGGTGCGGCGGTATCGCGTGCTCGAGCGGTGCACGGTCACGCTGCTCACTGAGCGCCGCGCGATCGCGCCGCGCGGCGCCGCAGGCGGTGGCGATGGCGCCTGTGGCGAGAACCTGCTGAACGGCGAGCGGCTGCCGGCAAAGTGCCGACGCGAGCTCAAGGCGGGTGATCTGCTCGAGATCCGGACGCCGGGCGGCGGTGGGTGGGGCGCGCCGATCAAGTCGGGCTAAGGTGCGCCGCCGGCGCCACCGTTACAGCAGCGGAGTCGTCGACCCCGTGGACCGCCTGCGTCGCGTGCCTTCACTCGGCGACACGTTCGCGAACACCTTCGCGTCAACGAACGTCGCGAGCAGGTGCGCGTCGATGAAGCCACTCTTCGCTTCCGCGCCCAGGATGTCGATCGCGCGTTCGGTCGATACCGCGCGCTTGTAGGGCCGGTCGGTCGCCGTGAGCGCGTCGTAGATGTCGGCGATCGTCATCATGCGCGTCTGCACGGAGATGTCCTGCTCGGCGAGGCCGCGCGGGTACCCGGTGCCGTTGAGCTTCTCATGGTGCCCGAACGCGATCGACGGGATGCCCTTCAGTTCTTTCGTCCACGGGATCTGCTCGAGGAACCGGTAGGTGTGCGTGACGTGCGACTCGATCTCACGCCGTTCGCGCGGGTCCAGGTTGCCCTTGATGATCAGGAGGAACCGCAGCTCGTCCTCGCTCAGCAGCGGACGCACGACGCCATCGAAGTCCACGTACGTCTGGCCGTGGATCACGGTGAGTTCGCCGGCGCCCGCCTCAGGGAGGATCGTCGGCTCGTTCGCGCGCACGACCACGTCGAGCCAGCGCGTGAGTTCGTCGCGACGGACGCGCCGGATGCCATCGAGGAGCGCGACGGCCTGCTCAAAATCGCGGGGCCCGTGTGCGAGCAGGTGCTCCGCGCGCTCGCGCTCGAACTCCAACTCCGCCTGCTGCAGCAGGAACTGGAAGCGATGCCGCACGATGGAGAGGTCGTGGCCGTACAATTTCTTCTGCTTCACGAGCACCTGCTCCCGCACGCCCACCTTGCCGAAGTCGTGCAGCAGGCCGGCGTATCGCAGCTCGCGGATCTGTTCGCGCGAGAACGTGACCGCACCGTACGGACCGTGGGTGTAGCCGTCCACCGCCTCGGCGAGGTTCGTCGTGAGCGTCGCCACACGGAGCGAGTGACCGGAGGTCGTGGGATCGCGCGACTCGATCGCCGTGACTGCCGCCGTCACGAATCCTTCGAAGAGTTTCTCGATGTCCTCGTACAGCCGGCTGTTCTCGATCGCCACCGCGGCCTGCGCCGCGAGCGCGGCGACGAGGTCGGCGGAACGCTGGTCGAACGGCATCACGAGCCGCTGCACGTCGTCGGCGGTGCGCAGCGGCGTGTTCGGTTCGCGCTTGCGGTTGATGATCTGCAGCACGCCGACGACCTCGCCGCGATGCGTGCGCATCGGCAGCACGAGCATCGACTTGGTGCGATAGCCGAACTTGTCGTCGAACGACCGGTTCTGACGGTAGGTGACGTTCTTCGACAGCAGGTACACATCGCCGATCATCAGTGGATCACCCGTCGCGGCCACGTAGCCGGAGAGGCTCGTGTGGTCGATCGGGATGGTGAACTCGCTGAAGGGAAGGTCGGGCAGCGTGAGATTGAGCGAGAGCTTGAATCGCAGCGCCGACGGCTCGCCCTGCGCATCGCGTTCCGTGAGGTAGAGCGACCCGGCATCCGCGGACGACAACCGCAGGGCCTGCGAGAGGATCATCTCCAGGAGCGTGTCGAGATCGCGCTCCGTGGAGAGCGCCGCGCCCACGCGGGAGAGTTCGTGCAGGTCGTACGCGCTCGACTGCTCGAGCTGCGAGGCGCGATAGGCGTCGATCACCGCGCTGGCGTGGCGGAGGGCGCCCATGAGCGCGATGGCGCCCTGCGCCGGACTCGCCGAGGCGGGGAGCCAGCTGGTGAGCGCGACGTCCTTCAGTGGTTCCGCCGGGTCGGTCTCGTCGCCGTCGCCGATCCCCACGAAGGCGACGCAGGACGCGAGCGCTGCGAGGGCGACGGCCCCACCCGAACGCACGGCGAGCGCCGCGTCGAGCACGATCACCGTCGGACGATCAGGATCGATGTCGTCGACCGTCGGCAGTCTCTCCACGCGCCGCACGTCGAGTGCGCTGCCGCTGCCCAGCATCGGGATGGCGGCGAGGGCACGGCCGGCGGGAGCGAAGATCAGTGGTTGCACGGATGATTCGACTGAGGGCGAACAGAAGTATGGCGTAAACGAAGACCGCCGGCCACCGTCAATGGAAGCGACGGTTACCGACGGTCGAACGTTACGCGGCGGGAGCGATCTCCCGCCAGCGGAAGGTCAGTCGCCCGACTCGATCTTTTTCAGCGCCTTCTTGGCGTCCTCGAAGTCCGGGAACTTGTCCACCGTCTGCTTGAAGAGCGACACGGCCTCGGCCTTGTTGCCGGCGTCCTGCGCGCTGATCGCGCGAGAGTACATCATGACGGCGGCGAAGGGCACCTTCTTCTGCTTCTCGGCCCTGGCCTCGCTTGTCTGGCGCGCGGCGGGGGTCAGTTCGGGGAGTTTGAGTCCCTTGTTGGCCGTCTCGCCCACCTTGTGCACGATCGAGAGGAAGTCCTCGGTCTTGCCTGGCTCCATGTGCGACCACTCGATGCGTCCTGTCTCCGTGTCGATGGACTTCACGGTGATGACCATCCGGCCGCTGCGGTCGGTGATGAATGAGCCCGTGACCATGTGCTTCGCGCCGAGCAGCTTGCCGATGCGCGCGGCGGTGGCGTCCTCGACGCGGCCGGCGGTGGCGAGGTTCTGCTCGTCGAGCAGCTTCTGGATGTTCTCGCGCTCCACCACGCGGATGCCCGTGTTCTGGGCGAGGCTCGTGATGAGCAGGTCGGCGATCCCCTTCGAAAGGGGAGCCAACTCGGCAGTTGCATCGCCGATGGCGCTGTTGACGAACGGCAATACGGCAACCGTGGGCCGCACATCATCCTGCGCGATGGCGGGGGTCGCCGCGAGCACGATGAGCGCGGTGGCACGGCTGAGGAACTTCAGCATCACATCCTCCGGAGAGGTTAGAGAATCAGGGACAGCCCTTCCGCGGCGGCGACTACCTGGAGCGCGCCTTCACGGGACTTCACCAACGCCCGGCACTCCGCCAGGCAAGCATCCAACTGGTCATCCGTACGGCGGGGCTCGTGATGGAACAGCACGAGCTTCGCGACCCCCGCTTCCAGCGCCAGCTCCACGGCGTCGCGGAAGGTCGAGTGCCCCCAACCGCGGTGATGATCGTATTCGTCGGTGGTGTACGTCGTGTCGTGGATCAGCACCTGCGCTCCGCGCACGAATTCCACCATCTGTTCACGCCAGTCATCGGACGACCCATACCGCGGGTGCGTCCCAAGTTCATTGTCCGGCACGTACACCAGCGCACCGCCGTTGCCGCCCGCCTCGGTGAATCTGTACCCGAGCGCACCGCCCGGATGCTGCACCGCGAATGCCGTGACCTCGTACCCCGTACCCTCGCATCGGGTACCGACCGGCAATCCCTTGAAATCGATCGTCGCGTCGAGTTCCTCGAACGTGATCGGGAATACGACCTGCGACATCTGGTCCCGCACCACCTTGTCCACGCTCTTCTCGAGCGATTCCGAGCCCCAGATCGTGAAGTGGTTCCCGCGCCCGAAGATCGGCGCAAAGAACGGGATGCCCTGAATGTGGTCCCAGTGCGCATGCGTCAGGAAGATATCTCCCCGGATCGGCGCGCCGTTCGACCGCTCGAGCAATGCCTGTCCCAACTCACGAATCCCCGTGCCTGCATCGAGGATCACCAGCCATCCATCGTCGGTGCGCACTTCCACGCAGGGTGTGTTGCCGCCGTATCGAACGGTCTGTGCCCCCGGCGTTGGGATGGACCCGCGAGTCCCCCAGAAACGGACACGCAAGCTCATCGGAGCACGGACATGGGAAGCACGCTGAAAGATGCGTCCTGCCGAGGTGAATCCGTTAGGCGAGGGGTCACGGGCGCTCCGTGATCATGGTCACTGATATCGGGCGTGGTCATAGGCGCTGCTGCGAGCGCTTCTCGAGCGCGGTGCGGTCGGTGATGCGGATCTTGCGCTGCCCCGTGGTGATCCAGCCCGCGTCCACGAACTCCCGAATGGCGCGCGAGACGGTCTCACGGCTCGCGCCGATCACATGAGCGATGGTCTGGTGAGTGAAGGGCTTCTCGATCTCGCCATTGCCCGTCTCGCTGCTCGCGTCGAGCAGCACGCGCGCGATGCGAGCCGGCACGTCCAACAGCACGAGCGAGCCGATCTTCTCGTCGGCGCGACGCAGGCGGTTCGACATCTCGATCAGCAGGGCCCATGCGACCGCCGGGTTCTGCTCCACGCGGCGCCTGAAGTCGTCGCGGCGGAGCACCAGCAGGGTGGACTCCTCCATCGCGACGACATGCGCCGAGCGCGGTTCATCGTCGATGAGCGAGAGCTCGCCGAAGTGATCGCCGCCGCCGAGGATCCCGAGGATGACTTCGCGGCCGTCCTCCGCCACGAGCACGACCTTCACACGCCCGCTCCGCACCACGAACAGCGCGTCGCCCGGGTCATCCTCGAACAGGATGACGCTGCCCTTGGGATAGCTCTTCTCGCGCAGCAGCTGCGCGAATGCCGCGACCTCGGCCGGTGCCAGCGAGGCGAACAGCGGAACAGTGGTGAGGAAAGTGGCCGTGGACATGTTTTTCGTGAACCGGGCGGGGGCTGGGGCAACGAATCGGGCCCGCACCGGATATGTGCGGGAACGGGGCGAAGCTAAGCCCGCCCGCAGAGGCTGTCAAACTCCCAAATCATTGCTGTCCCAGATCATTGCCCGCTTGCATTTTACCATCTGGGCCGGATATCATTCCTTGCTCGAATAAAACCGTTTCTGAGGTCGTCATGAAGCCCGAGATCCACCCCACGTACGCCACCGCCACCGTCTCCTGCGCCTGCGGCAACAAGTTCCAGACGCGCTCGACGCATGCGGCTATCCATACCGACATCTGCGCCACCTGTCACCCGTTCTTCACGGGGAAGCAGAAGCTCATCGACACCGCAGGCCGTGTTGAGCGCTTCCGTCAGAAGTACGGAAAGGCCAGCGCCTGAGTATCCGCGACCGTCTCGCCGACGCGCTTCGGCGCGCCGCCGAGGTCGAGCGCGATCTTCTCGATCCCCGGACCGTTCGCGACGCCAAGTTGATGGCGTCGCTCGGTCGGGAGCACCAGCGACTCGGACAGGCCGTCGAGCTCGCCGGCCAGCTCGAGAAAATGGACATGGAGCTCGCGCAGGCGCGCGAGCTCTTGTCGTTCGATGACGCCGAGATGGCCGCCGAGGCGCGCGCAGAAGTCGCGCGCCTCGACTCGTCCATCCGGCGCGTGGAGGCCGAGCTCAAGCCGCTCCTGCTTCCTCCCGACCCGCTCCACGACCGCAATGCGATCGTCGAGATCC
>JANOTV010000011.1:0-5863 GCA_031416495.1 Gemmatimonadota bacterium | reverse complement strand
CTCAAGCCCCGGGTCTCGGGAATGGGCGCATGGCTGCGCCATGCGGAGCGGTGGTATGTGACGCGCCTCCGCGGCTTGGATCCGACGCGGATGGTGGCGTGCACCCTCCTCTATGAGGGAGGACGCACCGAGGTGGCGGACCAGCGGGCCACGGTGCGGCGTCTCGCGCGGCGGCACCGCGGAGTGCACGCGGGCGCCGAGAACGGGCGCAAGGGTTATCAGCTCACGTTCAGCATCGCCTACCTCCGCGATTTCGTGATGCGGTTCGGGATCCTCGCCGAGTCGTTCGAGACCTCGGTTTCGTGGAGCGACGTGGTCACGCTCTGCGCGCGGGTCAAGCAGCGACTTCTCGACGAGTATGCGATGCAGGGCCTGCCGGGGCGACCGTTCATCACCGCGCGCGTGACGCAGCTCTACGAGAGCGGCGTCTGCGTGTACTTCTACTTCGGGTTCCATCATGGGGCCGTGGCGCGGCCAATCGAGGTGTTCTCGTTGCTCGAGCGCGCAGCGCGCGACGAGATCCTGCAGAGCGGCGGCTCGCTGTCGCACCATCACGGGGTCGGGCGGTTGCGGCGTGAGTTCCTGCCGCGTGTCCTGACGCCGGCCGCACTGGCGTGGTCTGCCGGCGTGAAGGCGGCGGTCGATCCGCTCCACATCTTCGGGGTCATCGACCGATGACGCCGCAGAAGACGCGCACGTATCTCCTGACCGGAGTCACCGGGTTCGTCGGCAAGGTGGTCCTGCACGAGATGCTGCGACGGAAAGTCGAGCTCGGCGTGGCGGGGGTGGTCGTGGTGATCCGCGCGAAGGGGAGTCGCAGCGCGACCGAGCGCTTCCGCGACGAGGTGGCCGCCTCGGCGTGCTTCGCGGGCTTTGCGCCGGATTGGACGCGGCAGGTGAGCGTGCTCGACGGCGATCTGACCGCGCCCGGGTTCGGCAGCGCGCCCGACCAGCGCGCGCTGCTGACGAGCGTCACGCACGTGATTCACGCGGCCGCCTCGGTAAGCTTCACCTTGCCGGGCGCGGTGGCTGCGCGAGCGAACATCACGGCGAGCCTGAACCTGCTCGATGCCACGCGCGGGTGCGCGCACCTCGAGCGCTTCATCTACGTTTCCACCGCGTACGTCTCGCCCCATCACGACGGCCCGATCCCGGAGGCGCTTGTGGCGCTGCCGGCCCCCGCGGACACACTGCTCGCCACGATCACACGCGGGACGGAGAAGGACGCGGACGTGCTGGCACGCACCGGACATCCCAACACGTACACGCTGACGAAGACCATCGCCGAGCACCTGCTGGCGGAACGACGCGGGTCCGTGCCACTCAGCATTGTGCGCCCGAGCATCATCACGGCAAGCCGTGAACGGCCAATGCCTGGCTGGATCGACAGCAGCTCCGGCTTTGGCGCCTTTGTGACGCTCATCGGGCTTGGCCACCTGCGCGCCGTGATCGGGCGCGCGGAGGCGCGTCTCGATCTCATTCCTGTCGACGATGTCGCCCGATGCGTGCTCGACGAGAGTCTTGGGACGAGTGACGGGGTCACGGTGCGGCATGCGGTGGCCGGAGCGGCGCGCGCGGCGACGGTGCACGAGTGCTGGGAGGTGATCGAGCGCTATTTCCGCCTCCGCCCGGTTGATCGGATGCCGGTGCGTCGCTACCTCGGACCGCGTGATGCGTCGTACGTGCTCGCGGATCTTCTGCATCATCGTCTGCCGATGGCGCTCGCAAGCGTTCGATCGGCGGGTCGCCGCGGCCAGGTCCGACGGCTCGCATCGCGGCTGGCCTATCTGAATGAGGTATTCCCGTACTTCACGACCCGCACCTTCGACTTCCAGACGTCGGTGCCGCTTCCTGCACACTTCGATTCGCAACGCCTGGTCGCCACAGTCTGCCGCGGGGTCTCGCGGCACCTCTTCAAGCAGAACGACGAGGAGTGGGTGCTTGCGGGGCGCGCCCACGTGGGACAGGGCAACGACCTGCGGTGGGTGCTCCGGCAGCCGGCGGGGAACGCGTTCGTCAGGTTGAGCATCTGGCTGGCGACCAAGGTGCTCCGCCGCGTGGCCGATTCGGTAACGGTGGACGTGCCCTCGTTCGAACGCGCGCGGGCCGCGGTCCCCGACGAGGCGGCGATTGCGCTCGTGCCCACCCACCGGAGTTTCCTCGATTTCATACTCTGCTCATACCTCGCGTTCGCGCGGCCGGACCTCGGCATCCGAATCCCGCACATCGCGGCGGCCGTGGAGTTCGGACGGCTGCCCGTGCTCGGGCACCTGCTGCGCACGGTGCACGCGTTCTACGTAGAGCGGGGGACCGGGCGCGAGAACCGACACCTCGCCCGCCGCGTGCACGAGTTGCTGGACGCCGGCGAGGTGATCGAGTTCTTCGTGGAAGGCGAGCGGAGCCGCTCCCGCGCCTTTCTGCCGCCCAAGCGCGGTCTGCTGCGCTGCCTCCAATCCAGCGGTCGGCGCTGCGCGTTATTCCCCATCGCGCTCACCTACGATCGCATCCCGGAGGAACGCGTGTTCGCCCGCGAGCTCGCCGGGCTGCCGAAAGCGCGGCTGCGGCTCGGGCCCCTGTTCCGATGGCTCGTCGACGTATGGCGTGGGCAGGTGCAGCTCGGCCGCATACACATTGCCTGCGGCGCCCCTGTATTCCTCGATGCGACATCGGATCTGCAGCAGGTCGGCGAGGCGATCATCGCACAACTCCGGGGAGCCACGGCGGTGAGTTCCTACCATATCGAGGGGTACCTTGCCCACTACGCGGACGGGGAGCTGGACGCGGCCGCATTGCGCGGCCAGATCGTCGCCGCCGGCGGGCGGGTGCTGGAGAGCAGTCTCCGGGTGTCACCGGACCTGGATCGAGCCATCGCGCACACGCTGGGCGAGCACTTTGCGCACCTCCGGTGATCAGGGTTCGAGCGGCTTCTCGAAGTGTGGCGAGTACGAAGCGAACGAACTCTACTATGAACGCGAGAGCGTTCGCGATATTATGTTTGCGTGATCGCCCCCGTAGCTCAGGTGGATAGAGCGACGGTTTCCTAAACCGCAGGTCGGCGGTTCGAGTCCGCCCGGGGGCATCTGCAACTGCGCCCTCTTACCACATACCCTGGCATTTCATGACAAAGACTGGAGTGGCCGCGCGTCCGACCCTGGACATCGAGCCCGAGACCTTCCTGGAGACGTTGGAGATGTATCAGAAGCCGATCATCGTCGGTGTGATCGCAGTGGCCGTCGCCGTGGGCAGCATCTGGATGTGGAGGCGTTCGGTCGAGATCCGCGAGACGCGTGCTGCCGAAGCCTATGTGGCCGCCGAGGCCGCCTTCGGGGCGGGCAACACGCAGCTGGCGCAGCCGGAGCTCGAGCGTGTCCTGGAGCGCTACGCCGGCACGACGGCGGGCACCCAGTCCGCGATGCTGCTTGCCCAGGTGCTGTATGATCAGGGCAAGTTCGCCGAGGGCGTGACCCGGCTTGAGACCGCGCTGGGCAGGGCACCGGAAGCGCTCCGACCGGGCCTGCTGTCGCTGATGGCGAACGGTCAGGAAGGTGCGGGCGAGTCGAAGAAGGCTGCCGAGTCGTTCGAAAAGGCGGCAGCGGCGGCGACCTTTGAGATCGACCGTGACCAGCTGCGGATGTCAGCGGCCCGTAATCACCTGGCGGCTGGCGATTCAGCGTCGGCCCGGGCGATTTACGAGTCGATCGCATCGCGCGACGACTCGGAGTTCGCCGGCGAAGCGCGCGTAAGACTCGGTGAGATAACGATTAAGGAGTGATCATCTAAGGTAGTTGATCAGGTGACGGGTTCGCAGCTGAGGCTGCGGGCCCGTTCTTTTTTGCATTGACTCGGTGAGAGGGACGCTTGGCTGATGGGCGCTTGCTTGCCATACCGGCTTTCCTGAGAGCAACTACGTATAATATGTATTATGTAAACTACACTCTGGGGATAACGCGACTTTCTCCCACATTCATCCCCTGAAATCTCGCAGCACACCCTCGAAAACGATCCGACCTTCGCCGGATAACGATGGAACGGTCTGCCCCGCCTTGGCCCGCAGCGTCACCGTGAGCTGTTTCCCGGACTTCGTCCGCAGCGAGGTGGGCTGACCCCGCGCAGCCTCACCCCAGGCCTCCAGGAGGACCGCGCAGGCCACAGCTCCAGTCCCGCAGGCCAAGGTCTCAGCTTCAACTCCCCGTTCGTACGTACGCATCCTCCAGCCGCCCTCAGGATCCGGAGCCACCCAGTTCACGTTGGCGCCGGCGCTCAGGCTCTCGTGGAACCTGAGCTCTGGTCCGCGGCTCCGGAGGTCGATCGTCGCCAAGTCATCGGACCGGATGACCAAGTGAGGCACGCCGGTGTTCACGAAACTGAGGCGCTTCTCGCCGCTGCCCTTTGCGATGCCCGTATCCAGCTTCAGATCGTGCGGCGGCTGCAGGTCGATCTCCGGCTGGCCGTGCCGCATCCGTGCCCGGATCACCCCCGCATCGGTCTCGAAGGAGATCGCTCCCGGCAACGCCACGGTCAGTTCGACGGCTAATCGGGTCGCGCAGAGCGAGGCGTTCCCGCAGAGCTCGCCCAGGCTTCCATCACGGTTGAAGTACCGGAGCCTGAAGTCGTGGTCGTCCGAGTGCTCGATGATCGCCACGCCGTCGGCGCCCACTCCGGTGTGCGGCTCGCAGACCGACCGAACAAACTCCGGCGAGGTCCACTCCGCGATCTGGGAGCCATCCGTGCGACCGTCAAGGAAGACGAAGTCGTTTCCCGACCCCGACATCTTCCAGAAGCGCGAACTCACAGTCGCCTCCCCGGCCGAACGGGATGCACGATCACAGCCGTCCCGTAAGCGACCACCAGCGGAGGCGCCAGACCATCAGGACCGCCTCCCGCACGATGTGCCCGCTCATCTTGCTCTCCCCTACCGTGCGGTCGGCGAACACGATGGAAATCTCCACGGGCTTGAATCCCTTCCGCAGGGCGCGAAATGACATCTCGATCTGGAACGCATAGCCGTTCGAGCGCACGTCGTCGAGGTTGATCGCCGCGAGGACGCGCCGGTGAAAACACTTGAAGCCTCCGGTGGCGTCCCACAACTGCATGCCGGTGACCAGCCTCGCGTAGATGTTCGCTCCGTAGCTCAGCACCAGCCGGCCCATCGGCCAGTTCACTACCGTGACCCGTCCGTTGAGATAGCGCGAGCCAAGCACGAAGTCCGCCGTCTCCGCCGCCTTCAGGAACTCGGGCAGGTGACTCGGGTCGTGGCTGAAATCCGCGTCCATCTCGAAGATCAGTTCGTAGTCGCGCTCAAGCGCCCAGCGGAAGCCGTCACGATACGCCGTTCCGAGTCCCATCTTGCCCGGGCGTCGCATGAGATGAACGCGCGGATTCGTCGCGGCGATCCCTTCGATGAGGTCGCCGGTGCCGTCGGGCGAGTTGTCATCGACGAAGAGCATCTCGATGCGCGGGTCCTGCGCGAGCACGCGTTCGACGAGCGTCGGCACATTGGCGCGCTCGTTGTAGGTCGGTGTGATCACCAGTGCGCGTTCAGCCATCGGCGCGACGCCTCCCGGCGAAGAGTCCGGCTGCGGCCGCGAGCACCGACAGCGCCAGCGCCACGAGGGTGATTCGCTTGCCGGTGTGATACGGCGCCGAGTCGAACACGAACTCGATCCTTCGCGCGCCGGCCGGCAGTGCCACTGCCATCAACGAGAGATTGGCGCGCTCGGCCTTCGCGGGCTGGCCGTCGACCGTTGCCTGCCAGCCGGGATAGTAGTTCTCCGAGACGACGAGCGCCGAACCCTCGGGCGCCGGTGCCGACAGGTCCACCGTGAAACGACCGGGCGCATAGCCGCTGGTCGTCGTCGGAAGG
>JANOTV010000010.1:0-6085 GCA_031416495.1 Gemmatimonadota bacterium | reverse complement strand
ACCCGCTCTGCGCCCCGCGCTCGCCCTTGCGCTGCTGCGCATCACCGTCGGCCTCATCTTCCTGATGCACGGCTGGCAGAAGGTGTTCAACTACGGGTTCGCCGGAGTCACCGGCTCCTTCACCAACATGGGCATTCCGCTGCCCGGCGTCATGGGTCCGTTCGTCGCGCTCCTGGAACTCGTGGGCGGCGCCGCGCTAATCGTCGGGTTCTTCACGCGCATCATCGGTACGCTCTTCATGATCGAGATGATCGTCGCAGTCCTCGTGGTGCATCTCGCGGCGGGATTCTTCATGCCGAACGGCTATGAGTTCGCGCTGCTTCTCTGCGCCAGCTCGCTCGCACTCGCGCTCAGCGGCGGCGGCGAGTACTCGCTCGACGCGAGGTCCGGCCGCAGTCCTCTGCGGTAGAGGTGGCCAGTCCGCGGCGCTCAGACGATGCGACTGCTCACCGCCCTGCTCCTCCTCTTTCCCGCGCGGCAGGTTCTGTCGCAGCCGCCATGCGACCGTCCGCGTGCGGAGATCGCCATCGACGCGGCGTGGACGAGCTGGCGCGCCAATGATGTCGCGCGCGCCGACTCGCTCTTCAGGCGCGGAGCGCGCCTGTGCCCCGCCGCGGCACAGGCCTGGACGGGACTCGGTTACGTCGCCATGCGACGCGACTCGGTGCGGCTCGCCATCGCACGCTTCGACAGTGCATTCGCCGCTGCGCCGGCGCCCGATGCCGATGCCGCCGCGGGACTCGGCATGGCGACCTTCCGCTCCGGTGACCACGTTCGTGCGCGCGCCGCGTTCCTGCTCGCAGACTCTCTCCGTCCCGGCGACGAGCTGATCGGCGGCTACCTCGCTCGCCTCCCCGCACCGATCGATGCCTCGCAGTTGCCTCCGCGTCAGCGCGCTCCCGAACGGCAGCTCGGCGCTCGGGCCGCACGGCGGATACTCGAGGTGCCCGACGGCGCGGGCGGCTGGCGTCCGCTCTGGATCAAAGCGGTCAACCTGGGTGCGGCACTCCCGGGAAAACATGCGTCCGAGTTCCCCGCGGACGACGGCACCTACGAAGAATGGATCCGGCTCACCGCCGAGATGGGCGCCAATACGTTGCGGCTCTACACGATTCATCCGCCGCACTTCTATCGCGCACTTGGTGCCTGGAACGACGCGCATCCTGCGCAGGCGCTCTGGCTGCTGCACGGCGTCTGGACGGAACTCCCACCGGGCAAGTCTGAAGAGAACTACGACGACCCGGCCTGGAACGCGAGTTTCCGCGCGGAGACGCAGCGGGTGGTCGACCTGCTCCATGGGAACGCCGCCATCGTCCCGCGACCGGGACATGCCTCGGGCCTGTACATCACCGATCTCTCCCGCTGGACGCTCGGGTACATCATCGGACGCGAGTGGGAGCCATACTCAGTGGTGGCATTCGCAGCGCGCCACCCGCGGCGCACGACCTTCAAGGGCAAGTACCTCGAAGTGGATGGCGGCAACGCCGTCGACGTCTGGCTCGCTGGAGCGATGGAGACGCTGATCGCCTACGAGATGGATCGCTACAATCACCAGCGACCCGTGGCGTACACCAATTGGCCGACGCTCGACCCGCTGCACCATCCCACGGAATCCACGCAGGAGGAGGAGGCCGCGTGGCTCCGTCGGCGCGGCGAGCGAGTGCCCGAGCCATCGCTCGAGTTCGACAACGATCGCATCAGCCTCGACGCACGAGTGATGCGCGCGACGGCGGCGTATCCCGCGGGCCTATTCGTATCGTACCACACCTATCCGTACTACCCCGATTTCCTCAATGTCGACCCCGGTTACTTGCTGATGATCGGCACGGATGGTCCGAGCAACTACCTGGGGTACCTGCGCGAACTCGTCGCCCTTCACGGTGATCTCCCGGTGGTGATCTCGGAATACGGCGTGCCGAGTTCGCGCGGCAATGCGCACCTGCAGCCTCAGGGGTGGAGCCACGGCGGGCACGATGAGCGCGCACAGGCGGAGATCAACGCACGCCTCACGCGGGAAATCTTCGCGTCGGGGGCGGCCGGCGCGGGACTCTTCGCACTGATCGATGAATGGTTCAAGAAGAACTGGCTGGTGATCGACTTCCTGCAACCAGCGGAGCGAAAGCGTCTCTGGCTCAACCCGCTCGACCCGGAGCAGAACTACGGCGTCATCGCGATGCGACCTGGCTTGCGTGACTCCGCCACCGTGATCGACGGTCGCCCAGACGATTGGGCTGGTCGCGCGCCGCTGTATCGTCGCGCCGCTGACTCCGTGCCGGTGCCCGCCCACCTGCGTGTCGATTCGTTCTGGGTGCATCATGACGAGGCGTACGTCTACCTGCGACTCGACATCGGAGCGATCGACTGGTCGCGGGGCAGGTTCCTGATCGGCATCGACACATATGACGCCGCGCGCGGCGACACACGACTGCCGTACACGCGTTCGCGTACTCCCGTCGGGCTTGAGTTCGTCCTCGATCTCAACGGGCCCGAGGGAAGCCATCTGCTGGTCGATTCACCATACAACCCCTACATCCTGCGACCGATCGCTGGCGCGAAGCCGGCTGCGGCGCAGATGATCTACAACCGCCCCTTCCGCACCGTAGCAAACGACGACGCGCGCTACGACACGCTCCTCGTGACGCCCAACCGGCGACGCATCGGACGTGACGGCACGGTCTACCCGGCGCAGCGCATCTCGCGGAACGCGCTGCGGCATTCGACGCAGCAGGCGACCTCGCTCGCCGACTGGTTCGCCGACACCACGAGTGGGATCATCGAAGTGCGACTGCCCTGGGGAATGCTCCACGTGATGGATCCATCATCGCGCACGGTGCTGTTCGGTCAATCCGGTGCGAAGCTACCGCTCGGCGTGACCACTGACGGATTCCGGTTCGTGGTCGAGAGCTATGATCCCAGTGCACCGCAGGAGACGCTCGCGACGCGACTTCCGGCGTCAGGAACCTCGCCGAGCACGGTGCCGTTCGGAGCGCCCCCGCTGTGGGTTTGGCCGACGTGGGAAGTGCCCCGTTGGCACGCCGAGCGAAAGCCGGTGTTCGATGCGATGCGCGAGGCGTTCGGGCTGATCCCGGAGTCGGGCATCCGACCATAGCGCGGCCCCGTCGCTCTCAGAAGGTCCAGCGTGAGAGCAGCGAGACGGCGCCGTAGCGGTACTCAGTCCCGGTCACCGCGCCAGCCGCCGCGACGTTCGCGAGCTGGAACGACGCCACGATCTCGCGACCAGGCACTGGACGCCAGCCGAGTCGCAGCGCGCCGCGCGGCGCTATGCGGCGTGATGCCTCTCCACCAGCGAATTCCACGACCTGCGCACCGATGCCTCCCTCGGCCGACATGACGAGGCCGAGGTCGCGTGGCCATTCCCACCGCGCGCTCGCCTCGGTGATGGCGAATCGATCAGGCGCGAAGTACACCCCCGGTGCCGGATGGTCCCACGCCACTTCGCGGTGGGTCAATGAGGCGCGCAGCGCGCGGGTCGGCGTCCAGCGCAGCGCCGCGAGCGCCGTCCGTCGGTCGTTCGCAGGCATGTCGCCCTGCACCGTCGCGGCACTGACGGCCAAGGCGGCGGCCACGCGCGGATGCAACGTCGCGCCGAACTCGGCATCGTACGACGACATCGACAGCCGGCGGGCAGCCGCGGCGAGGATCTCATCGAACGGTGTGCGCGAAACGTTCGCGCCGACCGTGAGACGCGTGCCGACCCGTCCCGACACGCCGAATCCTCCCTGCCAGGCCGTCGTGGAGGCAGCGATTGCCGCGGGGTACTGCACTGCGCCGGCATTGAGGCGCAACGTCCAGGCGCCGTTGTGCGGCTGCCACTGCGCGCCGCCGAGCACGGCAGGTATCTCGAGTGCGTCGAGACGGCCCTGCGAGACGCTCCGCCACCGCACGGCTCCGGTGAGGCGCAGTTGCCTTGGATCGACCACCGTGGCACCGACCTCCACCGTGGTGGAGCGGTTGTTCTCGGAATCGTCGGTGTGCACGATGTTCGTCGTCACGGCTGGACTGGTCTCCGGCCGCAGCCAGCGCAGTTGCTCGCGTGCGTCGCTCGACGCCGGATCGAGTGCGAGCGCCCGCCCGATCGCATCACGCGCCGCGAACGAGCGCCCCTGCCAGCGCAGAACCTGCCCGAGCCCGACCCACGCCTCGGCATCGTCCGGACGTCGGGAGAGGATCGATCGCCATGTCGCCTCGGCGCCACCGAGGTCGCCGCGCCAGGCGAGGACGCGGGCGCGGCCGTTCTCCGCTTCCGGCGATGCTCCGCCTGCGCTCAGCGAGTCGTAGAGCGCGAGCGCGTAGTCGAGCTGTCCCGACCACGAGACGAAGCGCGCACGGAGCAGCGCCGCTTCGCGGTCGTCAGGATGCGCGCCCTGCCACTTCGAGAGTTCGTCGATCGCCGCAGGGAGCCGTTCCCACCATGCGAGGGCCGTCGCGCGGCCGAGCACCGCATCGCGGTATGCAGGATCACGCGACAGCACCGTGTCGTATTGCGCGAGCGCCAATGGAAAGCGGGATGCCCATGCGTATGTACGACCGAGCGCCACAAGCCCCTCGAGATCGGCGGGTTCAAGTCGCACGTACAGCTTGTGGCTGGCGATCGCCTTGTCGAACCGGTTGTTCCAGGCGTGCAGCGTGCCGACGCGGAAGAGGGCGCGCGTGGAGAACGCCGAATCGGCGCGCACGATCTCGTCATACGCCCGGAACGCCGCGGCATGGTCGCCGCGCGCCCATGCGCTGTCGCCCTCGGCGAGCAGGGCTGCCGGTGTGCGAGCCTGCGCGGCGGCCGTGGCGCACGGCGCGGCCAGCGCCATGCACGCGAGCACTGCGCTGATCGCCCTCACTTGGCGCCGGCGGCGTTGCGTGGGGCCGGCTTCTCCGCGAGCGCGCAGACCGTCTTCCACTCCGGCTCCGTCACTGGTTGCACGCTCAACCGGCTACCGCGCTGCAGCAGCGCCATCTTCGCGAGCGCCTTTGCTTCCTTGAGCTCGGTGAGCGTGATCACGCGCGCGAAGCGACGCACCGCGCGCAGGTCCACCATGTACCAGATGGGTGCATCTTCCTTCGACTTCGGGTCGAAGTGCATGTCTTCCTTGTCGAAGGCGGTGCGATCCGGATACGCCTCCTTCACCACTTCGCAGATGCCGATGATGCCGGTCGGCTCCGCGCTCGAGTGATAGAAGAACACGAGGTCGCCCTTCTTCATGTCATCGCGCATCATGTTGCGCGCCTGGTAGTTCCGCACGCCGTCCCAATGCGTCGTTCTCTTCGGCGCCTGCTCGAGGTCGTCCCACGAGAATGCGCCCGGTTCCGATTTCACGAGCCAGTATCTCACGCGATGCCCGTCCTGATCGCCGTCCTCACCGCATCGGCAAACGTGTCGATCTCGTCGACGGTCGTGTAGATGTTAGGCGTGATGCGGATGCCGCTGAATTCCGGATGCACGATGGGCGTGTTGACGATGCGATAGTTGTTCATCAGCCACCCACCGAGCTTCGTGGGATCCAGGCCATCGACGCTGAAGAGGCAGATGGCGCCGGCCTTGTCGGGTCCGAGCTCGGTGAGGACCTTCACGCGCGAGCTGTCGGCGAGCAGTGCCTTCGCCCAGCGGTCACGCAGGTAACGCAGGCGCGCGACCTTCCGGTCCGCACCGATGCCGCGGTGGAAGGTGAGTGCGACCGACACCGCGTTGAAGTTCGCCTGCGGATGCGTGCCGATCTCCTCGAACTTGCGGATGTTGTCCTCGCGCCCCGCTCCTGCCGCGAAGAGCGGCCAGACGCGCGGAATCTTCTCCTTGCGCACGTAGAGGAACCCCGCGCCGATCGGTGCATGCAGCCACTTGTGGAGCGAGGTGCCGTAGTAGTCGCACTCGAGATCGTCACGCTTGAACGGGAAGTGCGCGAAGGCATGCGCGCCGTCCACGATCACCTCGATGCCGCGCGGCCGCGCGATCCGCATCACCTCGCGGATCGGCAGGATCTGGCCGGTCAGGTTCGTGCTGTGCGTGAGCTCGATCACCTTCGTGCGCGGCGTGATCGCCGCCTCGAGCGTGCGGAGGAAGACCTTGGGGTCG
>JANOTV010000009.1:0-4030 GCA_031416495.1 Gemmatimonadota bacterium | reverse complement strand
GCGAGTGCCATGCGATCGAGCGGCAGCGCCATCACCGCGACGCCACAGCCATCGACGGCGAGCGGCATGTCGTCGAGCGGGACGCCCGTCCACGACGACACTTCGGCGAGGCAGCTGCGCTGCACGGGATGATCGGCCGCTTCATAGCCACGTGTGGACCAGCCTGCGTCCTTCGCGCGCGCGAGCATCGCCGAGTGCTTGCCGCTGCAGTTGTTGTGCAACCGCGAGAGTGGCAGGCCGCTCTCGCGCCAGAGCTTCGCGCCGCGCACCGAGAGCGGCTCGTGCGGACCGCAGGCCAGATCACCCTCTTCGAGGCCGAGCGACGCAAGCATGCGCGCGGCGACGGCGACATGCTCGGGCTCGCCGCCATGCGAGGCGCAGGCGAGCGCGAGTTCCTCTTCGCCCCAGCTGATCTTGTCGAATCCGCCCGAAGCCAGCAGCGGCATCACCTGGAAGAACTTCGAACAGGAGCGCCACATCGAGACGAGTCCGCTGTCGCGCGCGGCGGCGATGAGGACGTCGTCGCTGCCGATGACGGCGGCATGTACGCGGTGGTGCGACTCGACGGTGTCGCCGCGCGTGACTTCGACGTCGAGGTTGAGGGCTAGCATGGAGAGGAGAATAGTGGAATGACCGATGCGCGGGAGCGGGGCGCCCGACTCGGCGGCCGTGACCAGCGCTGAATCAGCCCTTGATCATCCCTTGATCATCCCTTGATCATCCCTTGATCATCTCCAGCAGTGCCTCGCGCGTGTTGCGAGAGGGATCCTCGATCACCGCCTCCAGCAGTCGCGCGAGAGTGTCTCCCATCGCGCGGCCGTTGGGCACGCCCGCAGAGCGAAGATCGTCGCCATCTACGGCGAGGTCGCCGAGTGTGAGTGGGTCGTGCCAGGCGCTGCGCAGGGCGCGGCGGTAGAGGGTGAGGCCGGACGTGCGGGAGATGCCTTCCGCGAACGCCGCCGTCTCCACATTGAGATCCCGCGCCGCCTTCGCGCGCGCCCACAGCAGCCGCGCCACCCCCGGCACCATCAGCCGGCCCGCGCGCGCGACCTGCCGCCGCACTGTCGCATCGTCCATCGGCTTCGTCAACGCAGCGAGCGGGATCCCGCCGACCGCTTCGGCGAGAGACACCGTCGCCTTCACTTCGATGTTCGAGTACTTGAGCGCCTTCAGCTCTCCCTCGAGCCGGCGACTCGGCGCCACGCCCGGCTCGACGAAGAGCGCGGCGAGACGCAGGAGTCGGCGGTCGGGACGGCGGTCAGGACGGCGCGCGAGGCTGGGCATCGCGAGATGATCGATCGCCCTGAAGCGCTCGCGCGGCGCGTCGGCGAGCGCGGGGATGAGCGATGCAAAGACGCCCGCCTCGCGATATCGCTCGAGCGTCTCCGACGGCGCGCGCACCTGTTCCATCACCTTGTCGAGCTCCTGCTTCACGCGTTCCATCGAAAGGCGACCGAGGTGCGGCGCGCTCTCGCGGATCGCCTGCCAGGTGGCGGCGTCGATGGTGAAGCCGAAGCGTCCCGCGAAGCGCAGGCCGCGCAGCGCGCGCAGGCGATCCTCGCGCATGCGTTCCGCGGGTTCGCCGACTGCCCGTATGAGACTCTGCTCGAGATCGGTCGCGCCACCGAATGGATCGCGCACTTCGAGCGTCTCCGCATGCACGGCGATCGCATTGATCGTGAAGTCGCGGCGCGCGAGATCCTCCTCGAGGGTGGCGCCGAACTTCACGACGGCGTGGCGGCCGTCGGTCTCGACATCGTGGCGGAAGGTCGTGACCTCATGCAGCACGCCATCGCGATCGAGCACGCCGATGGTGCCGAAGGCGATGCCGACTGGGATCGTGCGACGGAAGAGCTTCTGCACCTGTTCCGGATGCGCCGAGGTCGCGATGTCCCAGTCGAGTGTGCGGATGCCGAGCATCGCGTCGCGCACGGCGCCGCCGACGCACCACGCCTCAAAGCCTGCGCCCTCGATGGTGCGGCAGATCTCGCGGATGCTTTCGGGGGGTTGCAGGCGGTGTGAGTTCATCGGCGGTAAAGATGGCGACTTCACCGTCGATCTTCGAGCGCGCCGAGCGCGAGGCCTCCGAGAATGATCCCGCCGCCGACGATGGTCCACGGTCCCGGGATCTCGCCGATGCCCGGGATGAGCGCCGCGAGGAGCGTCGCGCCGACGGGCTCGGCGAGCACCGCGAGGCTCACCACGTAGGCGGGCGCGTAGCGCAGCGCCCAGTTGAATCCGGTATGTCCGAGCATCATCGGCCCGAGGGCGATGCCCGCGAAGATGAGGAACTCGCGCGGCGGCAGCGGCCAGAGCGGCACGCGCAGGATGGCGACGAAGATGAGGAGCGTCGCAAGGCAGGCGCCGTAGACCAGACCGACGTACGGCCAGAGCGAGAGCCGCTGACGGACCGATCGGCCGGCCAGATAGTAGAGGCCAACGGCAGTCGCGCCGATGAGCGCGAGCGCCTGGCCGAGCAGGTTCGCGCTGCCGGTTCGTGCGCCCGCGCCCGCGCCGCCCGCCACGCCTTGCGCGCCCGCCGCCTCGCCGAGTCCCAGGATCGCGGCGCCGACCAACGCGATCGCGATGCCGAGCAGTTGGCGCCTCGTGGGGCGTTCGCCGAGCCAGAGCGCCGACCCTGCGACGATGACGACGGGATG
Source organism: Gemmatimonadota bacterium (assembly GCA_031416495.1). Taxonomy (GTDB): domain Bacteria; phylum Gemmatimonadota; class Gemmatimonadetes; order Gemmatimonadales; family Gemmatimonadaceae; genus Pseudogemmatithrix. The sequence continues at coordinate 1,370 of JANOTV010000009.1, read as the reverse complement.
CATGTTCACGAGCACGACGCTCGCAGCCACCGACGTGAGGCTGAGCGAGGCGATCCAGGTCCAGAAGTGCACGGCGAGCAGGGCGCCGGCGCCGGTCGCGATGAGGAGATCGCGGCGCGTGAGCCCGCGGTACTCGCGCCACGAGCCCGTCGCCGCCAGGAACAGGCCGATGATGAGCAGCGCGAAGGTGAGGCGCCACGAGGCGATGGCGAGTGGGTGCGCCTCGGAGAGGCGCGCGAGCGGCCCGGAGACCGAGATACCGAGGATCGCGGCGCCGAGCACCAGCGGGAGGAACCTCTTTTTTGCGTCGGGACCGGCGGAGGGCTCGTGCATCGCGGGGAAGCTCGCATCATCTTTAGCGAATGCCAAGCGCCCTGATTCCCGCAGATCGCCTCAGACATCTCCTCGGCGCGGCGTCCCGCGCGCCTATGCGCATCGCCATCATCGGCGACGCGATGCTCGACATCTATATCCATGGCGACGTGGATCGCATCTCGCCCGAAGCGCCGGTGCCGGTGCTGCGCGTGCGCGAGCGCAAGCATGCGCTCGGCGGCGCGGCGAACGTGGCGCAGAACGTGGCGGCGCTCGGCGCGCAGCCCGAGCTCGTCGCGGCCCTGGGCGACGACATACCGGGCGCGCAACTCCGTGCGATGCTCACCGCGCTGGGCGCCGACGCGCGTGGCCTCGTCTGCGCCGATCGCTCGACGACGACGAAGACGCGCATCGTCGCGCGTGGCCAGCAGGTCGTGCGTGTCGATGAGGAGGTCGATGCCGATCTCGATGGCGACGAGATCGCGATGCTGCATGCGGCAGTCGATCGCGCCGTGGCCGATGCAGATGCGTTGATCCTTGAGGACTACAACAAGGGTGTGCTGGTGCAGTCGGTGATCAGGCGCGCGATCGCGGCGGCGAATGCGCGTGGGATCCCAGTGATCGTGGACCCCAAGTACCGGAATTTCTTCTCGTATTCTGGCACGACGATCTTCAAGCCGAACCGCCGCGAGCTGGAAGCGGCGCTCGGTGCGGCGGTGGATCTCGAGCATCCGGCGGCGCTGCCGGCTGTCTTGGAGCGGCTGGGCGCGGAGCATCTGTTGCTGACGCTGAGCGAGCGCGGGATGGTGTTGATCGCGCGGGACGGTTCCCTGCACCGCATCCCGACGGCCGCGCGTGAGGTGTTCGATGTGGTTGGCGCGGGGGATACCGTGACGGCCTATCTGGCGGGGATGCTCGCGGCAGGCGCGACGCCGTTCGAGGCGGCGGTGATCGCGAACCTCGCGGCGGGGATCGAAGTAGGAAAGGCGGGCGCGGCGACGGTGACGCCGGCGGAGATATTGGCGTTGGAATAGCCGTGTTGTAGCCGTTGCCTGCGC
>JANOTV010000008.1:0-6522 GCA_031416495.1 Gemmatimonadota bacterium | reverse complement strand
CCCGAGCGTGGTCTCGGTGTTCCCGACATCGACGACGAGCAGCATGGACTCTCCCCTGTTCAGTTGGCCGCGAGCACGAGCGAACCCGCGCGTACCAGCATGATGCCGTTCGCAGTCTCCACCAGCAACTCTCCGGCGGAGCTGATGCCCCGCGCCGTCCCCTCATACGGCTCGTGCAGCCTGCGGCCCGCCGCGTAGTCGCGCGCCGAGAACGCGACGAGCTCGGCGGGAGTCAATGCTCCCTCGGCGAACGCCGCCGCGCGCAGCGCCGGCACGAGCTCGGCAAGCACCGCGTGCGCATCGGCGCCATCGAGCCCTGCGGCCTCGGGCATCTCCACCGGCGGCACGAGGTTCACGCCCACCCCGATCGCCACCCACTCCGCCCGTTCACCGCGCCACCGCGCTTCGATCAGCACGCCGGCCAGCTTGCGCCCATCGACATACAGATCGTTCGGCCATTTGAGCTGCACCGCTCCGTTGGTCCAGCGATCGAGCACCGGCGCGAGCCGCAGTCCGACGCGAAGGGAGAGCACATCGAGGCCACTCGTGGTGCGCGGTCGCTCGATCAGCGTCATCCAGATGCCGCGTCCCGGAGCGGAACTCCACGACCGGCCGCCGCGGCCGCGACCCACCGTCTGCTCCTCGGCGAGCACCAGCGTTCCCGTCGGCGCGCCGGCCGCTGCGAGTTCGTGCGCCGCATCCATACTCGACGCCACGCGCGCATACGCAGCCACCTGCGGCAGTCCGAGTGTCTCCGCCAATGCCTCGCCGGTGACGCCGAACCAGTTCACATCGCCCTCACGCCGAGCAGGATGAGCACGGCAGCGCCGAGGAACAGCCGGTAGACGGCGAAGATGCCGTAGCTCCGGTGTGAGACGTAGCGGAGGAGCCCCGTGATCGCGATGCCGCTCGACAGGGCCGCCGTCACGACGCCCACGAGCAGCGGCCAGGAGAATCCGTTCTCCCGGATCGCATCCGGCACCTTGAAGATCGCGGCGCCGAGGATGATAGGCATCGACATGATGAACGAGAAGACGGCGGCGGATCCACGATCGAATCCGAGCGCGCGTCCGGCGGTGATCGTCGCGCCTGCGCGTGACACGCCGGGCACGAGCGCGAAGATCTGCGCGCATCCGATGATCAACGCATCGCGCCAATGCATCGTGGCGCGCGACCGGTCACGCCGCGCAGCGGCGTCGATCCACCACAGCAGGAGTCCCATCGCGATGAGCAAGACAGCCGTCAACCCGGGCGCACGGAAGATGGTCTCCGCGTACTCCTCGAGCAGCAGCCCGGCGCCGGCGGCGGGGATCGTGGCGATGATGATGAAGAGCGCGCGCTTCGATGGATCATCGACGGGACGGCCACGGCGGAGCAGCGTGATGCCGCCCCCGATGAGCAGCTTCCATTCGGCGCGAAAATACCAGAGCAGCGTCGCCAGCGTGCCGACGTGCAGTGCGAGGTCGAAGCCGAGGCCCGGCGGCGGCCAGCCGAACGCCCAAGGGGTGAGCGAAAGGTGTGCAGAGCTCGACACGGGGAGGAACTCCGTGAAGCCCTGGAGCGCCCCGAGCACGAAGGCTTGCCAGATTGTCAGATCTTGCATCGGCGAAAGTTAGTCGTGAGGCAGCGGTGATTCACGGTCAGCGTGCAGCCTCGAGTGCTTCCAGGTAGAGCGCCTCATACTTTGCCACGACGTCGGCCGTCGAGAAGCGGGCACTGGCATCCGCAGCAGCTGCCGCGCTCGCCTTGGCCCACGCATCGGGCTGCAGCAATCGGATGGCCGCGCTGGCCATGGCGTCGACGTCACCCAAGGGCGCGAGGGCGCCGGTGACACCGTGCCGCACGACTTCCGGAAGGCCGCCGACATTCGCTCCGACCACGGGCACGCCACAGGAGAGCGCTTCAAGCGCGCTCAGGCCGAAGCTCTCGGTCTGGGATGGGAACACATAGAGATCGGCGGCAGCGAGCAACGGGGCGACGGCATCGATCTTCCCGAGGAAGGTCACGTCCTCGAAGATGCCCAGTGCGCGCGCCTCGTCCTCTGCGGCCACACGGTCAGGGCCATCGCCCACCATCACGAGCACGCTGGGGATCTGCGCGCGCACCTTGGCGAAGATCCGCACCACGTCACGCAGACGCTTGACCGGACGGAAGTTCGAGATGTGCATGAGCACCTTCTTGCCACCGCCCAGCTGCTCATGAAGTTCGGTGCCGTACCGCGCACGGTCATAGACCGTGGGGTCGACGAAGTTCGGGATCACGTCCACGCGACAGTTGTCGCAGCCGAAGGCGCGGATGGTCTCGTCCTTCAGCCAGTGGGACACCGCGGTGATGCGGTCGGAGCGTTCGATGGAGAACTTCGTGATGGCATGGTACGAGTGATCCTGGCCGACGATGGTGATGTCTGTGCCGTGCAGCGTCGTCACCACAGGCAGCACACGTCCCTGCTCCTTGAGCATCTCCTTCGCGATCCAGGCGCTCGTCGCGTGCGGGATCGCATAGTGCACGTGCAGCAGGTCGAGCTTGTGGGAGAGCGCGACGTCGTGCATGCGCACGGCAAGCGCGAGATCGTAGGGCGGATACTCGAACAGTGGGTAGTTGCCGATGCTCACTTCATGGAAGAACACGCGCGGCAGGAAATGCGGCAGCCGAAACGGGTGTTCGTACGTGATGAAGTGCACTTCATGGCCGCGTGCGGCGAGTGCGATGCCCAGCTCGGTGGCGACGGCTCCGGAGCCGCCGTACGTCGGGTAGCAGGTGATGCCGACCTTCACGCGTGTTCTCCCACTCCGGGTGATCCTTCAGGTAGTCCGTGGAACCATCGCTCGGCGGAATCCTCCGCGCGAGTCCTGTCGGCCAGCGGATCGATCCGGGTGACGGATGTATCCGGATCGCTCTCCTCCAATTGATTACGGAACCAGGTGCGCTGCCGTTTGGCGTACTGCCGCGTGCTGATGAGGACCTTCTCCCGCGCCTCCGCCTCGGTGCTCCGCCCCTCGACCACCTCTCGAATCTCACGGTAGCCGCAGGCGTTCCATGCGGGAGCGTCCGCGGGAACATAACGCATCAGTCGACGCACCTCATCGACCCAGCCGGCGGCGAACATCGCATCGATCCGCGTCTCGAGCCTTGCATGGAGCGCCGCACCGGGATCGACGATGAGCCACCGCGCCCGCCGGCGCGGCTTGTGCGTGCCAGCGGCCATCCGCGCGCTCAGGCGAACGCCACTCAGCAACGCGACTTCGATGGCGCGCAAGAACTGCGTGCGTCCCATGCGCGGACCCGCTCGTGCGGGATCGAGTGCCTGCACCCATCGGCGCAACGTCGCCGTCTCCATGTTCGCCATGGCCACCTGAAGGGCGAGCCGGCGCTCGGCGTCCATCGGCGGCTCATCGGCCAGCGGCTGCACGAGTGCGCGTAGCCAGAGTCCGGTGCCGCCCACGATGATCGTCGGCCGCTCGGCAGTCTGAAGATCGTGCACCCACCCGCTCGCTGCGTCCGCCCAGCGCGCCGCCGACCAGCGCTCGTTCGGCTCGGCGACATCGATGCCATCGTGCGGCACGCGCGCACGTTCCGCTGCCGTCGGCTTGGCCGTGCCGATGTCGAAGCCCCGGTAGATCTGCCGCGAGTCCGCACTGATGATCACCGCGCCATGTCGCTCCGCGAGTCGCATCGCGAGGGCTGACTTCCCCGCCCCTGTCGGCCCCGCGATGATGCGCAGCGTCGCCGACCCCGTGGCGTCGGCGGCGGGTCCTGTGGTGCGCGCCACCTCAGCGACGGCCGAAGCGGCGGTCGAGCTCATCCCAGCCCAACTGGAGGATCGTCGCACGGCCATGGACGTCGTGCGCCGGCAGCGTAGTGCGCGCGAGCGCCACGTACAGCGCGCGCATCTCTTCCGGTGCGAGCAGGTCGCCCGACCTGATCGCCGCCTTGCACGCGACGGTCGCGGCAAGACGTTCGTGCCGCGCATGCGCGCTCGGAAGTCTGTCACCGGTGAGCGCAGCGAGCGAGTCACGCAGGCAGCGCTCCGCGTCGAACCGCGGGTGCGGCGACGGGACCGCGTGCACGACGACACTCGTGCCACCGAACGCCTCCGCGCCGAAGCCGAGTCGTTCGAACAACTCGCGATTGCTCTCGAACGCCTCCGACTCCGCTGGAGAGAGGTGCAGCGTCAGCGGGAAGAGCAGCTGCTGCGACGACGCGTTTCCGGATTCGAGTTCATGCATGAACCGCTCGTACAGCACGCGCTCATGCGCTGAATGCTGGTCGATGAGCACGAGGGCATCCGGGCGCTCGAACGTGATGTACGTGCGATGGAACTGCGTGAGCGGCGGCACGATGAGCTGCGCGTCGGCGGCGGCCTGGGATGGGTCAGCTGGCGCATCGAAGAGCGGCACCGGCGCGCCAGCGGGCACCGCGAGCAGCGCATCGACGCCGAGCGGCGAACCGAACTGCGACTCCACCGGGAGGAACGTGCGCGTGTAGCCGACCGCGGCCCCTGCGTCCTCCGTGCCGAGCGCACGGCGTACGGCGCGCTCCACGGCGCGCTCGATGTTCCAGCGATCGCGAAAGCGCACCTCCGCCTTGGCGGGATGCACGTTCACGTCCACCTCCCCACCCGGCAGCTCGACCTCGAGCAGGAGCGAGGGCCGGAGACCGGCGGAGATCGTCGAGCGGTAGGCCGCCTCGGCGGCGCGCACGATGCCGTGGTCGCGCACCGCGCGTCCATTGACCGTGATATGCGTGCGACGGCCGACAGTGCCCACATCAGACGGGCGTTCCACGAGGCCGGAGACACGCACCGGCCCAAGGACGTCATCCACGACGACGAGACGCTCGGCGACTGCAGTGCCCCAGACCGCGGCCACGCGCGTGCGCAGGTCGGGGGCGAGCGGGAGGCGCATCTGCTCGCGTCCATCGTGCGTCACGGCGAAGCGCACATCGCGGCGCACGAGCGCCAGCGTCGTGAGCACCTCGGAGATGGCGCGCCACTCGGAGCGCGGACCGCGGAGGAATTTCTGCCGCGCCGGCGTGTTGAAGAAGATCGACGCCACGCTCACGGAGGTCCCGCGCCGCCGCGCGGTCTCGCGCACGTCGCGCAGCGCGCCGCCCGAGACCTCCACGAGCACGCCGGCACCGTCGTCGGTCGCGCTCTCGATCACGAGGTGAGACACCGAACCGATCGCAGGCAGTGCCTCGCCGCGGAATCCGAAGCTCTGCACCCCGACGAGGTCCTCGGCGTCGCGGATCTTGCTCGTCGCATGCCGTGCGATCGACAGGGTGGCGTTCGCGCGTGTCATGCCGTGTCCATCGTCGCTCACGCGGATCAGCACGCGCCCGCCTTCGCGGATCTCCACCTCGACCTCGTGCGCGCCCGCATCCAGCGCGTTCTCGACGAGTTCCTTCACCACCGACGCCGGGCGCTCGACGACCTCGCCGGCCGCGATGCGGTCGGCGACATCAGGCTTGAGCACCGCGATCAGTGGCGACGTCACTGGCGGGCGAGTGGATATGTGCGCTCGACCGGATACCATCCGGCGCGTCCGGCATCGAGGTCGATGTGCACCCAGACCCCCCGACGCTCGCGGATGCGCACCACTTCGCCGACGAGCGGCACCGCTCCCGATTCGGCACCGAGCGCAGGCAGCGAGCGGAGCGGCATCCCCGACGCTATCACCACGAGGTCCGTCGCGCGCGCCTGCCATTCGGCGAACGCGGCGACCGACGCTAGCAGCAGGGCCGGAATGATCAACAGCAGCGACCGGCGTGAGCGCGTGTTGTGCAGGCGGCGCCATGCGCTCCAGCTCCAGCCGGCGAACCAGAGCGTTAGAGCCAGCAGCGCGATGGGCAGCACCGGGAGCGGCCACACACGCGCGGGGCCACGACCCTGCGGCGCGCGCACGCGTTCGAGGCGCGCGCGATGTTCACGCTGCAAAGGCTCGAGCCTGAGCGCGCGCTGCCATCCGAGTACCGCCGCGGCGGTGTCACCGGCCTGCCAGGCAGCGGCTCCGAGGTTCGCCCATGCGGCAGGATCGCGCGGCGCGGCATTGGCCGCGCGCAGGAACGCATCGCGCGCGCGCGCGTAGTCCGCCCCCTGATACGCCGTCTGGCCTGCGGCGAAGGCGCTGAATGCGTCGGCGCCGACATTCGAAGACGGGGCGCACGCCAGCGCGCTCATCGCGAGGCCGACCAACAGCAGCGATGCGTTGCCCCGCGTGCGCGCCTGCTGGTCCACCTGTCGCAGGAGTTCGCGTGCCTTGTCGCGCAAACCGGCGTCGGTCGGTCCATTCGCGTAGGCGCCGGCATCGAGCTGGTCGCGCAGTGCCTCAGCCGCGGTCGCCGCTTCTGCGGTGACTCCCTCTCGACGGAGGGCAGCGGCGAGCGCACCGCGATCCGTCATCGCCTCGAGGGCGACACCGGTGCGTGTGCGCAGGCCGCGGTCGAACAGCGAGCGCACATGCGCTGGCTCCATCACGTCCGTGCTGCGCAGCAGCTCGACGGCCGAGCGCTCGCGCTTGACGC
>JANOTV010000007.1:0-1715 GCA_031416495.1 Gemmatimonadota bacterium | reverse complement strand
GCGGCCGCACAGCTCTTCTCGCGCAGCCGCTTCGTCGAACTCGCGCCCGGCACGAAGGGCGGCATCGTCAACGCATCGCTCGAGTTCGTCGCGTTGCCGACCGCGTATGCGCGCAACGTCGTCGCGATCATCCCGGGCAGCGATCCGGTGCTCAGGCAGCAGTACGTCGCGGTCGGCGCGCACAACGACCACGTGGGCATGACGTCACCGGTGGACAAGGACTCGCTCAAGGCGTTCAATGACCAGCGCATCCGCTGGCAGATCGCGAACGACATGAAGCAGCCGACCATAGATGTCACGTCGCAGTTCCGCGTGAACATGGACAGCATCCGCGCGATCTACCCCAAGCCGCGTCTCGACTCCATCAACAACGGTGCCGACGATGACGGCTCAGGCTCGATGGCCATGCTCGAGATCGCCGAAGCGATCCAGGCGATGCCGGTGAAGCCGAAGCGCTCGACGCTCTTCGTCTGGCACACCGGCGAGGAAGCCGGTCTTGTGGGCTCGGCGTTCTTCACGCGCAATCCGACCCTCCCGATCGATTCGATCGTCGCGGCGATCAACATCGACATGATCGGCCGCGGTCGCGCCGAGGACATTCCCGGCGGTGGCGATGACTACGTGGGCGTGGTCGGGTCGTTCTTCGACTCGAAGGATCTCGGCGAGATGGTCAAGGCCGTCAACGCGAAGCAGGCCAAGCCGCTCACCTTCGACTACAGGTTCGACGAGCCCATCTCATGGGCCGGCTACAACAACATCTACGGCCGCAGCGATCACATCAACTACGCGCGCGCCGGCGTGCCGATCGCATTCTTCTTCACCGGCCTGCATGGCGATTATCACCAGCGCAGCGACGAGGCGGAGTTCATCGACTATCCGCACATGGCGAAGATCACGAACTATGTGAAGGAGCTGACGATCGAGATCCTCAACGGTCCGCGTCCGCGCATGAACGGCTCGCGGGTGGCGAAGCCGGTGCTCTGACAGCGTCTTAACGAATGAGGGCCCGGCGATCACTCGCCGGGCCCTCATTCGTTCGTGCTACGTCACCTCAGCAACCCGGTCCGGCGAGTGCACCGGTCCGGCCCACACGCGAAAGGCACTCCGCCTGTGGAAGGGGCATCACGCGCGCCACGAAGTGCGCGGTGATGCCGGTGAGGATGTCGCGCGGCAGGGTGGCCAGGCGGCCATAGCGGCGCATGTCGACCCAACGATGTCCCTCGGCGAGCAGCGAGAAGCGCTTCTCGTAGAGGATCGCGGTCTCGATGTCTGCCAACGGCGAGCCGATGGTGACCGTCGTGGCCGGAAGTCCGCCGATGTTCGTGCGGACCGCGTTGATGTTCTGGATGGCACCCACCCTGTCGGCGTTCGCGAGCCGGATCTCTGCATCGAGGAGCACGAGCTCCTCATTGCGGATGATCGGCACGGAGGTGGACTGGGTGGGATACACGTTCATCGCCAGATTCGTCGGGATACCCAGTGCCTGCGGCGCATTGCGCGCCGTGGCAAGGACGGAGACCTTCGAGAGGTAGCGGTTGTCCCGCGTGAGGTCCGCCTTGAGCTGAGCATCAGTCGTGTAGCTCGGGTGCACCAAGAAGTCCTGGTTGCCGATCCGATCGATGCCGTTCGCCGCGTCGCCCGTTGCGAGCGAGTAGACGTGATAGACGCCTCGGTTCATCTCCACGGCCGTCGTGGCACTGCGGTTCAGGAACGAC
>JANOTV010000006.1:0-1939 GCA_031416495.1 Gemmatimonadota bacterium | reverse complement strand
CGCCGAGCAAGCCGATCAACAGCACCCAGTGGAAGACGGCGCGGCGTGGAGTAGCGCCCGTGGAGTCCTGCGGTTCGTTCGGAGTGTCCACCATGGCCTCCGCTCTCATTGAGGGCCGTTAGGGTCTCAACTCAGTACGTTGCGCGAGAGCATACTGCATTGTCCGAGATAAGGCAAGAGCGCATACAACAGTGTCAAGCGCGGATAGAAGTGCCCCCTTCGCGGGGCGGATAGAAATGCCCCCTGGTGGTTGATGGTTCCTTAGACAGGGCATTCGGTCTAGTACTACAGTTGCACCGCCTGTCGACGGCGGTGGCGGGTTCGGTAGTGGGCGGTCTGCGCGCGCGCCTGATGACGACGGCGCCAGCGGGACCAGTGGAGAACGAGCGGGGGTGTCGGCGGCGCGCCCAGGACGAGGGACGCCAGCAGATGCTGGACTTCGGGGACGGTTAGCGGGAGGAGCGCCCGCGGGTCGGGCGCCCCGCACGGCGCCCCTTTTTTCCGGGCGTCGCCTGCGCCCGCACCACGGTGAGAAAGGCATGGACGTAGAGCGCGAGCGTGATATAGCGATACCACCCGTCGTACTGGCGGACCTCAGACTCATCGAGTCCGACTTCCTGCTTGGCCGCCTCGAACCCTTGTTCGATGGTCCACCGCGTGCCGGCCACCTGCGCCACCGCCGCGCGCGTGGTCCGCGCCGGGGCAAACACCAGATAGTAGGCCCGGTCGACCGTCCCGCGCGTCTTGGCGGTCAGTGCTTCCCGCACGAGGCGCGCATGCTGGCCCGGCACTTCCCCGAGCCGGGTCAGTTCCGTCCACGCCCGGCGATACGCGCGCGGACCTTTGCTCCCCGACCCCCCGCTGAGCACCTGCCACGCCGTCGGGGGCAGGGCCGCGGCGATGGTGCCGGCGCGCTGCGCGTGCGACCCTTCGGGGGTCCAGAGCAAGGCGTTCACCTTGATGGCCAGCACGAAGGGCTGCGCGCGCTGCTCGAGCATCTGCCGCAACGCCCGGTCGTTCCCGTAGACTTCGTCGCCGGCGACCCATGCGGCGGGGACCTCCGCGTCCAGGGCACGCGCCAGCATCACGCGGGCGAGCGCGGGTTTGGTGCCAAAGGCGACCGTATCCGGGATGCCGACCGTGCGACACCGCGCCCGATCCTCGCACCAACTCTTGGGGACGTACAGGGCGCGATCCAGGAACGCGTAGCCGCGTGGCGTCGCATGGGAGAGGAAGACCCCGATCTGACAGTTCTCAATGCGCCCCGCGGTGCCGCTGTACTGCCGCTGCACGCCGGGCGACTTCGTGCCCTTCTTCAGGAACCCGGTTTCGTCGATGACCAGCACGCCCGCGGGGTCCCCCAAGTGTTCGACCACGTACGCGCGCAAATCATCGCGGACCCGCTCGGCATCCCAGGACGCACTCGCCATGAGGCGTTGCATCCCATAGGGGGTCGCTTCCCCTGCCTGTTCGGCCAGCTGCCAGCCATTCCGCCGATCGACGCCGCCCACCACCGCGCGCAGATACGCCGTGACCCGCCGCCGTGGCGCCGCGTGCGCGATGAACGCACCGATGCGCCCGCCCAGCGCGTCCAGCTGCTGGCCCCACCGAACGACCTGTTGCATGCCGCGCATCGCCGCCCTCCTCGCAGAGTCCCGAGGAATGACGCCTACTCGTTGACGAGTGCAACTGTAGTATTAGAGCAGCAGCCCGACCACGAAGGTCACCATGCCGATGAGTGCACCGAGGACATAGCCGAGCCGCACGATCATGCGCAGTTCGCGTTCCGTGACGGCGCGGATGATCTCCTCGATGCGCGCGGTGCTGAAGCCGAGCACCTTCCGCTCCACCATCGCGGGGATGTCCAACTGCTCGGCGAGCTTCGGCAACTGCGTCTCCATCCACTGCCAGAGCGCCGGGCTCGCGACCGAGGCGAGTC
>JANOTV010000005.1:0-22107 GCA_031416495.1 Gemmatimonadota bacterium | reverse complement strand
CGCGCTGTTGCTCCTGTTCTCGGCGGAGCGCGTCGAAGCGCAGGCGGGCGTGATCCGCGGTATCGTGACGGACACGGCCGGACGGCCGCTCTCCGGCGTGGAAGTGGTCTCGATCAACTCGAAACGCTCGACGCGCAGCGGCGCCGATGGCAGGTACACGCTGGCCCGGCTTCCTTGGGGCCAGCAGCTGGTGATGGCGCGGCTTTTAGGATACCGGGCATCGGAGAAGGCGATCTCGATGCTTGACGAGAACACGCCGGCGCTCGACTTCGAGCTCAGCCGTCTCGTGCAGCTCATCGACACCGTGCGCATCACCTCGCACGACGGCTGCCCCGCGTACGACATCGGCGGCTTCGAATGCCGGCGCCGAGCGGGCATCGGCCAGTTCCGCGGCCAGGCGGATATCGACGCGCTCCATCCCACGTATTGGGCCGACATGTTCGAGGGCCTCGTGGGATTCCGGCGCACACCCACGCGCCATCCGGTGCTCGGCCAGGATTGGACCGTCGAATCGACGACCGGCTGGCGCTGCCTCATGGAAGGGTGGAACGGACGCCAGCGCACCGCGGCCGATGAGATCGTGATGCCGCGCGACATCGTCGCCATCGAGCACTACGAGGTTTACGAGATGGTGCCGGCCGCGTACAAGCGGCTCGCATGGCCCCGTGGGCAGGACAAGCCCTGCGCGCTCGTGATGTACTGGACGCGCGGCTTCATCGAGAACGCGAAGAAGCGCTGACGTAGCGCTGATCGCTGGTCACGAGCGTCAGCCGAACCAGAAGACCTCGTTCCGCCCGGAGTACGGTCGCGGCTCTCGATCCAGCACGATCTCCACGAGCGTCGTCGTGAACGGATGGAAGAGCGTCGTGCGCCCCTTCGGCCCGAGCGCGGAGATATCGAGCGCGCCGTCCCATCCATCGGCGCGATCGCTGCCGACGCCGCGGTATCCGACCGCCCGGGTGTTCGTACGCGCGAGCACGCGCAGCCGCAGCCCCCTGATGCGCGTGCGTCGCACGTCCTGCAGCCGCACATGGAACGCACGGAAGCTCGTATCGCTCTTCCACACATGCACGTCGGATGCGAAGTCGGCGAGCGTCTCCGTCTCACCGCTCTCGTACGACGCCTCGAGCTGCACATTGAAATCGGGCACCGCATCGCCGCGCTCATCGCGCACGCGGATGACGAACTGCTGCCAGATGTCGCGCGACGACGGACGGTGCTTCGCGCACCAGCGCGCGCGCCAGTCAGCGTCATGCGCCGGCGTGCGCACGCGCAGCGCTTCGATGACCATGCGCTCAAGGTCACCAGTGGGTTGCGAGAGCATCGCGCCATGATTGCGCTTGGCGACGAACGCCATGGGGATGTCGGTCGGCCGGTCACCATCGACCTGTACCTCGCCGCCCGAGGTTCCCTTGCGCGTGAGATTCACCGTCACCTTCCGCACATCGAGTGCGCTGCCTGCCCACCGCACGACGCCGTCGCTGCCGTCGGGATCCGCGACGAGCCGCTGCACCCATCCATATGAACCGGTGCCGCAGATCACATACGACCACGGCGTGCCGTCACCCGCGCCTTCTCCGTACCAGCCGCCATCCACCCGGAGCAGGTCCCGTTCGGCGAGATCCCAGGTGTAGCGACTGCCGAGTTCGAGTGCGTCGAGCACGCGGTCACCGACCTCCAGGAAGTCCGCGTTGAATTCACGATTCCCCATCACGAGCGCACCGAGGAAGGAGCGACCCTTGTGTGCGAGCGGTGATCCGAAGTTGGCGGGTGCGAGCCCGATGAAGTGTCTGACGCGCGCGCGACGCGATGGATCGGCGGCGAGCCAGGCGCGCACGATGAGCGAGCCGGTGGAATGCGCGATCACGCTGAATGGTTCACCGGCGCTGAGTCCCGATTCCTCCGCGAGCGCCCGGGCGAACGCCTCGGCGACATCGGCGAGCGAGAGTTCATTCGTGAGCGACTTCCAGGTGGCCACCTTGAGCGTGCGCGCCTCGAAGCCCGCGCGCTCGAGCCGTGCGCGCCACGGACGGAACGACGCGCCGTCGGCAGAGTAGCCGTGGATCAGCAGTACGGGGTAACTTCTTGGCTTGTCGGACATGGCTCTCCGCGCGACATGCGCGACACGAGTTCACCTTCGTCACCCCGAATGAAGCTTTTGGGGCGCTTCGCCGCCAGTTGCCCACACCTCGGCGCGCGTCCATGAACACGACGGCGCGCGCACCCGAACCAAGGAACCCGTGAGACTGCTTCTTACACTGGTATTCGTCTTCTCCGGCGCAGCGGGGCTCATGTATGAGTCCGTCTGGAGTCGGTATCTCGGGCTGTTCGTCGGACATAGCGCGTACGCGCAGGTGATCGTGCTCGTGATCTTCCTCGGCGGCATGTCGGCCGGCGCGGCGATCACGGCGCGGTATTCCACGCGGCTGCGCGAACCGCTCATCTGGTACGCCGGCATCGAAGCGGTGGTCGGCCTGCTCGGCCTCGTCTTCCACGATCTGTTCACCGCGACGAGCGCCGTCGCCTATGACTCGATCTTTCCGTCGCTCGCCGGCAGCGGGATGCTGCTGCCCGTGAAGTGGCTGCTCGCCTCGCTGCTCATCCTGCCCCAGTCGATCCTGCTCGGTGCGACCTTCCCGCTCATGAGTGCGGGCCTGCTGCGACGCTTCGCCGTCACTGGGCCGCAGGGGGAGGATTCGACGGGACGCATCCTCGGCGGTCTGTACTTCGCGAACTCGCTCGGCGCCGCGGCCGGCGTGCTCGTCGCGGGATTCTGGCTCATCGCGCTCGCCGGACTTCCGGGCACGCTGCTCGTCGCGGCGATCATCAACCTGATCGTCGCGCTCGTCACCTTCGGCGCCGTGCGACTCAAGACCGACGAGGCCGAGGAGGCGCTGCTGCCGGCGCCGGTGGCGGAAGCGCCGCCGCCGCGCGATCTGTGGCGACTGCTGCTCGCGGTGAGCTTCGCCACCGCCCTCGCCTCGTTCATCTACGAGGTCGCATGGATCCGCATGCTCTCGCTCGTCCTCGGCAGCGCGACGCACGCGTTCGAGCTCATGCTCTCGGCATTCATCCTCGGCCTCGCGCTCGGCGCGTTCTGGATCCGCACGCGCGTGGACCAGATCGCGGCGCCGATGCGCCTGCTCGGCATCGTGCAGTTCGCCATGGGCGCGCTCGCGATCGCCACGCTCGGCGTGTACCTCCATGCCTTCGACTGGATGGCGTCGCTGATCGAGGCGCTCGACGAGAACGACGGTGGGTATCGCATCTACAACGTCGCGCGCTACGGCATCAGTCTCGCCGTCATGCTGCCGGCGACCTTCTGCGCCGGCATCACGTTGCCGCTCATCACGCGCATGCTGATCAGCGCGGGGAGCGGCGAGCGTTCGATCGGCGCCGTCTATGCGTGGAACACGCTCGGCGCGATCATCGGCGTCTCGTTCGCAGCGCTCGTGCTCATGCCGCTCGTCGGCCTCCGTGCGATGCTCATCATCGGCGGCACGCTCGACATCGCGCTTGGTGTATGGCTCCTCTGGCGCTGCGCCGCCGTCCGTCCGGAGACGCGGCAGACGGCGATCCTCGCGACCGCCGCGGCCGTCGCGGTGATCGCCGGCGCGGCGATCTCGCCGTCATTCGACCCAGGCATCCTCTCGAGCGGCGTGTTCCGCTACGGGACCGTGCCCGATCGGGGCAGCCGCAACATCGTTTTCTACAAGGACGGCCGCACGGCGACGGTGAGCGTGCGACTGGACAGCGACAGCGCCTTCTCGCTCGCGACCAATGGCAAGCCCGACGCGAGCATCTCACGCGTATGGTTCGACCGCGTCGTTCCCGACGGCAAGCGCACGGTGCTCGGTGGCGACGAGGCGACGCAGGTGCTGCTGCCGATGATCACGCTCGCGCATGTGCCGAGAGCGCGCGAGGCGGCGGTGATCGGCCACGGGTCGGGATTGTCGTCGCACATGCTGCTGGGCAGTCCGACGCTCGAACGCCTCGTGACGATCGACATCGAGCCGCAGATGATCGAGGCCTCGCGCCTCTTCATGGCGGCCAACCACCGCGTGTACGACGATCCGCGTTCATCGTTCGTGTATGACGATGCCAAGTCGTTCTTCGCCGCGGCCGGCCGGAAGTTCGACCTCATCCTCTCGGAGCCGTCGAACCCGTGGGTGAGTGGCGTCTCCGGACTCTTCACCGATGAGTTCTACCAGCGCGTGAACGGCTACCTCGCGCCGCGCGGCGTGTTCGGGCAGTGGCTGCACCTGTACGAGATCGACGACGGACTAGTGCTCAGCGTGCTCGAGGCGCTGCACCGCAACTTCCGCTCGTATGCCATCTATCTCACCAACAGTGTGGACGTGCTCGTCGTCGCATCGAATGAGGAGCAGCTGCCCACGCCCGACTGGAGCGTGTTCGCACACGACGCCGTGGCGAACGATCTCGCGCGATTCGTGCCGCTGACCACCGAGGCGCTCGGCTACACGCTGCTGGTGACGCGCGACGAGCTCGCACCGCTCATCGGGGCCGGCACCGCGCCCAACTCCGACTTCTATCCGCGGCTCGATCTCGGTGCGGAGCGCGCGCGCTACCTCCGGCGCAGTGCGGAGGGATTCATGGGACTCACGACCGATCGGTATGACGTAGCAGCCGCGCTTGGCCAGCGCGCCGTCGCGCTGCCGACGGATTCTGTCGCCTCGCTGAGCCACGGCCGCATGTATGCGCAACAGCTCGCGGCACGCCTGAGAAGGGGAGAGTTCTTGCCGCCCAACGACACGATCGCGACCAACCGAGAGTTCCAGGCCGCGCGGCTGCGCGAGCAGATGCTCCGGCTCACACTTACATCTGGCGCGCCGCCGGCGGACTGGTACGTGTGGTTCACGCAGGTGGTGGCCGTGGAGAACGACCGGCACGGCGGCACGATGGGCGCCGTGGACACCGAGTGGTACGATGCCGTCGAGCGCTACATGACGTCGCAGGATGCGCCGACGGACGGCGTCTCGGCATTGCGTTTCCTGCGTGCCGCCGCGTCGTACGAGTGGGCGGCCGCCGCCGCCGAGGTGGACGTGCTGATCAACGCGCGCAACGCCGGTCGGCAGTGGTTGCCGCAGGGACTGTTCTTCGATGCCGCCGTGGTATCGCGCATCCATGCGGGCGATGCGGATGGCGCGCGCGTGGTGTTCGCGCGGCTCAGTTCGACCTCTGGCCGCAGCGCCGAGGACGTGCGCACGATGTTGCTGAATGCGCACATCACGGCGGCGGAGCAGGCCCAGGGTCGGGCCGCGCCCTAGCTGTAGCGCCTCCCTCGGGGAGAGGCGCGGATTCGATCAGGGCGTCGTCTTGAGTGGTGTCGGCGGCTTGTTCTTGAAGTCGCCGGCCTTCACGCTGGAGATCTTGCTCAGGCTGAGGTGCTTAGCGAGCGCGGTGTTGACCTGCGCCGCCGTGAGACGGCGGACGCGGTCGTCGAGCTCCGCCTCGAACGCCATCGTGCGACCAGTCATGGCCTGGTTCGAGAACATCGCGGTGATCTGTCCATCGTTCGCCCGTTGCTGCTCTCGCTGCTGCAGCCAGGCCGACTTCGCCGCCTCGAGTTCCTCGGTGGTGATGCCCTCCTTCAACAGACGACCCATCTCCTCGCCGAAGGCCGACTCCAGGCGCAGCACGTTCTCCGGGGCATAGATCGCGTTCGCGGAGAACGATCCCACCTCATCGAGTGACGCGGCGCCGAGTCCGGAGCCGACGCCGTAGCTGATGCCATCCTTCTGCCGGATACGCACCGCGAGTCGCGAGTTCAGGAACCCGCCGCCGAGCACGAAGTTGCCGATCGTGAGCGCAGCATAGTCGGGCGAGGCATCGCTGAGGCGGAGGTTCTGGCCCGCGAAGAAGAATGCACTCGCCTTGTCCGGCGTCTCGATCGTCTCGTTGAACTGCGGCACGTCGAAGTACTTCCGCTCGAGGCGCGCGAAGGGCTGGGGCGACTTCCAGCCGTCGAAGGTCGCGCGCGCCCAGGCGGTCACGGCCGCCGGGTCGAAATCGCCGGAGATCGCGAAGTCGCTGTAGGTGGCGCCGACGAACTCCGTGTAGATGTTGCGCACGGCATCGACGGTGAGTGCCTCAAGCGCTGCGACCTGCCCATCCATCGACTTCGTCGCGAGCGGATGATCGGCGGGGTACGGTCCCATCTTCTGGCCGAACAGCGTGACGGCGAGCATCGTCGGTTCGGATTTCTGCGCTTCGAGGCCCTGCAATTGCGCGCGCTTGATCTCGCCGAACTCCTTGGCGTCGAAGACCGGCTCGCGCAGCACTTCGGCCACGAGGGCGAGCGTCTGCATCAGGTTCTCGCGTGTCGTCTGCACGAGCGCGATGACCGCATTGGGAGAGCTCAAGAAGTTCACCTGTGCCTTGAGCCGGTCGAATTCCTCCTTGATCTGCTGGCGCGTCTTGTTCTTCGTGCCCTTGTCGAGCATCGAGCCGACCAGGCGCGAGGCATCGACGCGGCCGGTGAGCGAGCGCTCGCTGCCGAAGCGCAGCGTCACGCGCGCATTCACGATGTTGCCGCGCGTCTTCTTCTCCAGCATGGCCACCTTCATGCCACCCGGCAGCGTCGCGCGCACGGTACGCGCGTCGAGGTTCGACGGCGACGGGTCGAAGGCCTCGCCTTCCGTCAGTGCCGCGCGCCCGCGGTAGTCCTTCACGAGATTCGCGACATCGCTCGCCGCGACCGCCGGGATCTTCACGCGATCGGGCTTCTCGGTCGGCACGAAAAGGCCGATGGTGCGATTGTCGGTCTTGAAGTAGGTCGTCGCCACGCGTTTCACGTCGTCCAGCGTGACCTTCTCGACGCGGTCGCGATGGATGAACTGCATGCGCCAGTCGCCCATCGACGCCCACTCCGAGATGGAGAGCGCGACGGACTGACTGTTCGCGAACTGCAGCTCGATCTCCTTCGCCATCGCCGTCTTCGCCTGCGCCATCTCGGCGGCGGTCGGCGGATTCGCCTCGAAACCCTCCATCGCGCCGATCAGCGCCGTGCGCGCCGCGTCGAGCGACTGCTCGCGCCTGAGCGATGCCATGCCGAGCACGGCACCGGGCTCGCGAAGCTGGAATGCGTTCCCCTGCGTGCTGGCCGCGAGTTGCGGCTCGATGAGCGCCTTGTGCAGTCGTCCGCCCGGGGTCTGCGTTATGATGCGCGCGAGGACCTGGACCGCCGCGAAATCCGCATGCGTGCCCGCGGGCACCTTGTACAGCGCCATCACCATCTGCTCATCACCCACGCGGCGGATGGTGACCTCACGCTCGCCGTCCTGCTCCGGATCGCGTGTGTATGTCTCGTACAGGAGATTGCCCCGCTCGAGCGAGCGCTCCGGGCGCGGGATGGCGCCGAACTTCGCGTTGATGAGCGCGAGCGTCCTGGTCATGTCGAACTTGCCGGCCACCGTGAGAAGCGAGTTGTCGGGCTGGTAGTACCGCCGGTAGAAGGCCTGCAGCCGCTCGATCGGCACGTTCTCGATGTCCGAGCGCGCGCCGATGGTCGTCTTGCCGTAATTGTGCCACTCGAACGCAGTGGCCATGGTGCGCTGCATCGTCACGCGGAAGGCGCTGTTCTCGCCCGATTCGAACTCGTTGCGCACGACGGTGAATTCGCTCTCGAGATCCTTCTTGGCGATATACGAGTTCACCATGCGGTCGGCCTCGAGGTCGAGCGCCCACTCCAGGTTCACGTCGGTCGCGGGCAGGGTCTCGAAGTAGTTCGTGCGGTCGTACCAGGTGGTGCCGTTCGGGAAGGCGCCGTGTTCGGTCAGTTCCTGCATGATGTTCGGGTGCTTGGGCGTGCCCTTGAACAAAAGGTGCTCGAGGAGGTGCGCCATGCCGGTCTCACCGTATCCCTCGTGCCGCGAACCGACGAGATAGGTGATGTTCACGGTGACCGTCGGCTTCGACTGATCGGGGAAGAGCAGCACGCGGAAGCCGTTGGCGAGGGTGTACTCGGTGATGCCCTCTACGCTCGCGCCGCGGGTGACGCCGGCGGGGAGCTGCTGTGCCGTGAGCGGTGCGGACAGCGTGAGGACGACGGCCGCCGCCGCGATGGAAAGTGCGCCGAGCAGTCTGGGGCGGAACCGGCTGAGACCGTGGTGCGACATGATTCGTGTCTCCTGATGTGAAGCGGCCTGATGTGAAGGGCCCGATGTGAAGTGGCCTTGACTGACGCTGTCCTCGGCCGCCGATTCCATTCAACGTGCCACCGATTGTCGCCGTACGCCATAGGTCATCGTGCCTACAAGGTCATCGTGCCTACAAGGACCACCATCGCCATGTCCCTCCGCCCGAGAGATCCATGAGTCCCAGCGCGTCCCTTCGCCCACTCGCCGCCGTGTTGCTGCTGGCCGTCGGCACGCAGCTCGCGTCCGCCCAGGCCACGTACCGCCAGCCGCCAGCCGCCGTGGCGCAGATCCTCGATGCGCCAGCGACGCCGACCGCACTGCTCAGTCCCGACCGCGCACGCATCGTGCTGCTCGAACGGCCGGGCCTCCCGTCGATCACGGAGATCGCCGCGCCTGAGTACCGCGTGGCGGGCATCCGCCTCAACCCGCGGACGAGCGGTCCGTCACGGCAGAGTCCGTCGCGTGCGATGTCGGTGATGCCGATCAGCGGCGGCACACCGACACCGATCGCGATATCGCTGCCGCGCGACGGCGGCATCAGCTACACCAACTGGTCGCCGAACGGGCGTCTCATCTCGTTTGTCGTGAGCACCGACAGCGCGCTGACCCTCTGGGTCGCCGATCTCGCCGCCGCCACGGCCCGCCAGCTCTCGACGCGCCGCCTGAACGCGGTGCTCGGCGCTCCCTGCGACTGGACCGGTGACGACGCACTCGTCTGCACCTTCGTGCCGGCGACGCGCGGCGCGGAACCGGTGATGGCTGCGATTCCCGCGGGGCCGATCGTGCAGGAAGCGCTGAGCGGCCAGGAAGCGCGCGCGGCAACCTACCAGGACCTCCTCAAGAATCCGCACGACGAAGCGATCTTCGCGCACTACGCGACGAGCCAGCTCGCGCGCGTCTCGCTCAACGGCGACCTGCGGGAGATGGGCGCGCCGGCGATCATCAGCGCCGCCTCGGCGAGCCCGGACGGACGCTGGGTCCTCGTGACGTCGGTCGCGCGACCGTTCTCGTACTCGGTGCCCCTGAATTTTTTCCCGACCAGGATCGAGATCTGGACTCCCGAAGGGACCGTGGCACACGCGGTCGCGACACGGCCCCTGATGGAGCGCGTGAGCTGGGGCGGCGATGGCGCGCAGCCCGGCCCGCGCAATCCGTCGTGGCGCAGCGACGACGCCGCGACGCTCACCTGGGTCGAGGCGCTCGACGGCGGCGACGCCAAGCGTGAGGTGCCCAAGCGCGACCGCGTGCTCGCACTCGCCGCTCCGTTCTCGGGCGAGCCGCGCATGGTATTCGAGTCCGAATGGCGCGCGCGCGGCATCATGTGGGGCCGCGCAGACCTCGCGATCGCACGCGAAGGAAACTCCAAGGATCGCAAGGCACGCACCTGGGTGATCGACCCGAGCGGCAACAAGGCGCCGCGGCTCCTGTGGGATCTCTCGAGCGAGGACCGCTACGGCGATCCGGGCGCGTTCCACACGAAGCTCAACGCTCGCGGGCGCAGCGTGGTCGCGTTCACGCCAGACGGCAGGTCGGCGTTCCTAAGGGGCAATGGCGCATCGCCTGAGGGCGACCGTCCGTTCATCGATCGCATCGACCTCGCGAGCGGCAAGACCGAGCGTCTCTTCCGCAGCACCGCGCCCTACTACGAGACGGTCGTCGATGTGATGGATGATCGCGGCCAGCGGCTCCTCACGCGGCGCGAGTCCGCGAGTGAGCCGCCGAATTATTTCCTGCGCGACCTCGTGCGTCGTGTCGCGCCGCAGCAGCTCACGCGGTTCGCGGACCCCGCACCGCAGTTCGCCGGCGTGAAGCGCGAAGTGGTGCAGTACCGCCGCAAGGACGGCGTGCAACTGCAGGCGACCGTCTACCTCCCGCCCGGCTACGACAAGGCGCGCGATGGCGCGCTGCCCTTCCTGCTCTGGGCGTATCCGCGTGAGTTCGGCTCCGCAGACGCCGCCTCCCAGGTGCTCGGCTCCCCGCATCGTTTCACGCGGCCGAGCGGCTCGTCGCATCTCTTCGCGCTGCTGCAGGGCTACGGCGTGATGGATGACCCGACGATGCCGATCGTCGCGATGGACGGGAAGGAATCGAACGACACGTATGTGGAGCAGCTCGTCGCGAGCGCGGAAGCCGCGGTCGAACAGCTGGTCACGATGGGCGTCGGCGACCGGGACAAGATCGCGGTCGGCGGACACTCGTACGGCGCGTTCATGGCGGCCAACCTCCTCGCGCACACGAAGCTCTTCCGCGCCGGCATCGCGCGGTCGGGCGCGTACAACCGCACGCTCACACCGTTCGGGTTCCAGGGCGAGGAGCGCTCGTACTGGGAAGCGCCCGAACTGTACGACCGGATGTCGCCCTTCACGTACGCCGACAAGATCAAGACGCCGATCCTGCTCGTGCACGGCATGGCGGACAACAACACGGGCACGTATCCGATCCAGTCGGAGCGCATGTATGCGGCGCTCAAGGGGAACGGCGGCACCGTGCGGTACGTGCAGTTGCCGTCGGAGTCACATGGCTATGCGGCGCGTGAGAGCGTCGGGCATACGCTGGCGGAGATGCTCGCTTGGCTGGATCAGTGGGTGAAGCAGCCGAAGCCGAAGATGTGAGCTTTGAGGTGGGAGGTGTGAGGCGGGCCGGAGCGTTCATCGCGCCGGCCCGCCTTGCTTCTGCCGCTCAGCACCTCTCACCGCTTCAACACCTTGCCCGGCCGCGCGCTTCCGAACACGCCGCTGTCCACCACCGGGGTTCCGTTCACGATCACGAACGCGATGCCCTCGGCGTAGTGATGCGGGTCGGTAAACGTCGCGGGGCTGCCGACGCGCGCGGCGTCGAAGATCGTGACATCCGCGGCGCATCCCACCGCGACACATCCGCGCTTGCCCTGAAGGCCGAGTCGCGCCGCGGGCATCGCGGTCATCTTGTTGATCGCCTGCGCGAGCGTGAGCACGCGCTGCTCGCGCACGTAGTGGCCAAGCACGCGCGGGAAGGTGCCGTATGCGCGCGGGTGCGGCACGCCGTCGCCGAGTTGGTTGAGTCGGCCGTCCGACGCGATCATCGTCTGCGGATGCGCCATGATGCGCCGCACGTCGCCCTCGTCGAGCACATGGTAGATCATCGAGGCGCCGCCATTGAGTTCGCCCTCGAGCACGAGCTTGGCCGCTGCTTCGAGCGACGTGCCTACGGCGCGACGTTCCGCCCAGTCGAAGAGCGTCTTCCCTTCGAGTGTCGCATCCCACGACACGCGGCTGAACTGCACGCGCCGCACGTCACCGCCACCGCGATCGGTCCGCAGGTATTCGACGACTCCGCGCTCGATGCTGTCTCGCAGCGCGGGAGTTGCGAGGCGCTCGCGCAGCGCTCGCGTTCCGCCAGCCAGTGCCCAGGGCGGGATGAGCACGGAGAGGCTCGTCGATGTGGCCGTGTACGGGTACTGGTCCATCATCACATCGAGTCCTGCGGCGCGCGCTGCGTCCACCATGCGTAGCGTCTCGACGCTCTTGCCCCACATCGGCTGGCCGACCGCCTTGTGATGCGTGAGGACCACCGGGATGCGCGCGTCGCGGGCGATGGTGATCGCTTCGCCGACGCCCTCGAAGAGGCCGAGGCCCTCTTCACGGAGATGCGACGTGTAGATGCCGCCCGAGTCGGCGGCGGCACGAGAGAGAGCGACAACCTCGCTCGTGGTCGAGTAGTAGCCCGGCACATAGCGCAGGCCGGTGCTCATGCCGAACGCGCCGTCGCCCATGCCTTGCCGCACGAGCGTGACCATGCGCGCGCGTTCATCCGCGGTGGGTGCCCGGTCTGCGGTGCCCATCACCGTGCGGCGCACGGTGTTGTGTCCCACGAGATATGCGACGTTCATGCCGAGTCCACTGCGCTGGGCGGAATCCATGTAGGCGGCGAGCGGCAGCGGCGAACTGCCATCGGGGCCGCCGAGCGCGAGCGTGACGCCCTGCATCACATGACTCTTCGCATCCGGCATGCGCAGCAGCGGCTCGAGATGCGCGTGCAGGTCGATGAATCCCGGCGAGACGATGAGGCCCGTCGCGTCGATAACGCGCGCGGCACGCGCCCCGTCGAGTCGCGTGCCATTGGCGGAGCGTGCGACGATGCGATCACCGCTGATCGCGATGTCGCCGATGAAGCCCGCCGCACCGGTGCCATCGACGATTGTGCCGTTGCTGATGAGGAGCGTCCACTCTGGCGCCACTCGGGTGGCGGGACGCGCGATCGCCCCGAGCACCTTGCCAAGGAACTCATCGACCGTGCTGTTCTCGATCCACCGCACCACGATCACGAGATCCTGCTCCGGCGCGACGAACATGAGATTCGTCCCGTTGCCCATGTGGCCGAACGCACTGGCCGGAGCACTCGGCATCCATTTGCGATCGGTGTTGAGGAACCAGTTCATGTAGCCGTACGTGGGTTGCGGCACCGTCGGCGTGAGCGAGAGCTTCACCCAGTCCTCCGAGAGGATGCGCTGGTCGCCCCACACGCCGCGGCGCTGCGTGAGCAGCCCGAAACGCGCCATGTCCCACGCATTGATGAACATCCCGCCGCCCCAGTGACCGCCGCCGCTCACCACCTGCACGGGGCGTCCGTCGAGCGTGATCCACGCATTGTCGTAGCCGTGCCAGCGCCAGGTGCGTGACGCGCCGATGGGTTCCATCACGAATTCGTTGAGCACATCAGGCAGCGGACGACGCCACACATTCGTCGCGGCAAGCGCGAGCGCGTTCACGCGCACATCGTTGTACTCGTACGCGGTGCCCGGCGTCTGGCGCGCGCGCGTCGTCCACTCGCTCGAGTTCTGCAGGGGGCGGTCCGCCCACTCGGGCTTTCCCCAGAGCGTGCCTTCCCAGTCGCTCGTCTGACGCAGCATGTCGTCCCACGTGATGAGCTTGTTGTGCGGCGTATCGAAGAGCGACATGAACATCGGTTCGCGATAGCGCGCGCCCGGCTCGCTCTCCACCTGAAGGCGCAGCGCATATGTGGGCGCCTGCGACTTCCACACGGTGTCGCGCACTGAACCGATCAGCCCGCGGTCCACCGCGAGACCAACGGTCGCCGAGAGAAAGCTCTTGGTGACACTGTACGTCATGTCCACGCGGTCTGGCTCGCCCCAGCTCGCCACGAGGTAGCCACCGCGCAGGATCACGCCACTTGGCTCACCGCGCGGCTTGAACGGTCCGATGCCCTCGCCGAACGGCTCGCGGCCGAAGCTGCGGTAGTGCGACTCCTCCATGTCCCGTGGAGCACGCGCGTCGTTCCGCACGGCGAAGGCGATCGCGTCGGCGAGCTTCGCGCTGTCGAGGCCGGCCGCAGCAGGTGCGCGGCGTTCCCAGGTCGCGCCCGGCACATAGGGAGCCGCAGTGCGCGGGCCGCGCTGCGCCTGCAACGGTTGCAGGCAGAGCAGCAAGAGTGCGACTGCGGCGGCGACGCCGTCGAGGAACGATCTGTTATGCACGATGTACTCGGATGAGAGGGTCCGAATCCAAGCTAGTGCTCTGCAGCGGTGGGGTGTGCGGTGTGCGGAGAAGCACTACCTGCCACCTCGCGCCCACCACTCCGACCTTTCGCCAACAGCCGCGCGCGCCGTCTCCTCGTTCTGTAGGGCAGCCACCAGAGGTAGATCCCGCTCAGCCAGAGCACGAACAACACGATCCCCGCCGGCAGGAAGATGCCGAGCTTGGCCACGGCGCCGAAGAACGACCCGTCATGCAGCGTCTCGATGAAGTCGGAGCGCCGATACGCGGTCTGCAGCAGCGCACCGTCGGCGAGCGCGAGCTGCAGCTCCCAGCTGTTCTTCGTGATCACCTTGAGGATGCCCTTGCCGGGGCGCACGTCGAGCCGGTCGATGTCCTCCCAGCTCTTCACCTCCGCCTGCGGGAAGTTCTGCGCGGCCGCAAGGATCACCTTCCAGTCCATGCCCGGCGCACTGACCGCCGTGCGCTGTTCGACGGGCTGTACCCAGGGCACCTGTTTCTTCACCTGCAGCAGGATCCCTGATCCGATGACCAGCAGAAGGGGCAGCGCGATGCCGGCGGCACCCCAGCGATGAAAACGGCGTGAGAGAACGGAGAGTCGCATCTTATTGATACGCCTTGAAAAGGCCATATGTTGTGGTCGAGCGTTACGTTCGACGAATCGTTCAACCTCACGGGTGCACCGCGCGTAGCCAAGTGGTCCCCGTCGCACCCCACCCCCTGGAGTCGCCTCATGTTCCCCTCCCTCCGAACAACTGCACTTCCGCTCGCGCTGGCCGCCGCCCTGTTGGGCGCCGCGACCGGCACCGCGACCGTCCTCCAAGCGCAGGCGGCTCCTGATTCCGCGAAAATCGAGCGGCTCAAGGCCGAGGCGCTCACCAAGATCGACGCGCGCGCGAAGCTCGTCCAGGAGATCATCGATCATCAGTTCTCCTTCAGCGAACTCGGCTTCCAGGAATTCGAGACGCAGAAGTATCTCACGGGCATCCTCAAGCAGAACGGCTTCGATGTGCAGCTCGGCTATGCCGGCATGCCGAGCGCGTGGGTCGCGCGCTGGGGCAGCGGCAAGCCGGTCATCGCGCTCGGCTCCGACGTGGACGGCATTCCGCAGTCGAACAACAAGCCGGGCATCGGCTTCCTCGATCCGCTCGTCGCCGGCGCGCCGGGCCATGGCGAAGGCCACAATACGGGGCAGGCGGTGAACATCGCCGCAGCGCTCGTGGTGAAGGAGATCATGATCCGCGAGAAGATGCAGGGCACGCTCGTGCTCTGGCCGGGCATCGCCGAAGAGCAGATGGCGGGCAAGGCGTTCCTCGTGCGCGAGGGACTCTTCAAGGACGCCGACGTCGCACTCTTCACGCATGTCGGCAGCGGACTCGGCGTGTCATGGGGCGAGAGCGGCCAGTCGGCGCTCATCTCCGCGATCTTCCAATTCAAGGGCACGAGCGCGCACGCCGCCGGCGCGCCCTGGCGCGGCCGTTCGGCGCTCGACGCCGCGATGCTCATGGGTTCGGGCTGGGAGTACCAGCGCGAGCACAACGAGCTTCCCACGCGCTCGCACTACGTGATCATGGACGGTGGCGACCAGCCGAACGTCGTGCCGAGCACGGCGAGCATCTGGTTCTACTTTCGCGAGCGCGATTACGATCGCACGATGGCGTTGTATGAGGCCGGCAAGCGCATCGCGCGCGGCGCGGCGATGATGGCGAACGTGGAGCTCGACACCGTGATGATGGTGGGCTCGGGATGGAACGGTCACTTCAACAAGACCATCGCCGAAGTGACGTTCGCGAATATCCAGCGCGTCGGCATGCCGACATGGGACGACGCCGACATCACGCTGGCCAAGGCGCTGCAGAAGGAACTGGGCAGCCGTGAGGGCGGCCTCTTGTCGGCGAGCGAGTTCGCGATGGGTGAGCCGGTCCCCGAGAGCCGCATGCTTGGCGGTGGCTCGGATGACATCGGCGACGTGTCGTGGAACCTGCCGACCGTGACGCTGCGCTACCCGTCGAACATCCCGGGACTCCCGGGGCACAACTGGTCCAGCTCGATCGCGTCGGCCACGCCGATCGCGCACAAGGGCGCGGTGGCCGGAGCGAAGGTGCAGGCGCTCACGCTGCTCGACATCCTCATGAAGCCGCAGGTCGTCGCCGACGCATGGACGTATTTCCGCGACGTGCAGACGAAGGTCGTGAAGTACAAGCCGTTCATCTCGGCGACGGATATGCCGCCGATCTGGATGAACGCCGACATCATGGCGCGCTACAAGCCGCAACTGCAGAAGCACTACTACGATGCGAAGAAGTACAAGACCTACCTCGAGCAGCTCGGTATCGCCTATCCGACGACGCGCGAGACCCTCAAGCCCAAAATGGACAACTGATCCGTGATCCGATCACACATCGTCCGATCGACCTTCGCTTCGACCGTCACCTCCTTCGCCCTCGCCGCCGCGGTGATTCCCGCGGTTGCGGGGGCGCAGTACACGCGCCCTCTCGACGCTTCCGCGCAGGAGGTGTTCCAGTGGCGTTCGGTCGGCCCGTCGAACATGGCCTCCCGCGTCACCGACATCGAGGCAGTCGTCGGCAACCCGAAGGTCTTCTACATCGCGTACGCCGCGTCGGGCATCTGGAAGACCGAGAACGGCGGTACGACGTTCAAGCCCGTGTTCGACTCGCAGGATGTGATCTCGATGGGCGACATGGCCATCGCGCCGTCCGACCCGAACGTGTTGTACGCGGGCACCGGTGAAGAGGACGGTCGCAACTCGATCTCTCCAGGCGGCGGCGTCTACAAGTCGGTCGATGCGGGCAGGACGTGGACGAAATCCGGGCTCGACAAGACGCGTCACATCGGCCGCATCATCGTGCACCCGACCAATCCCGACATCGTGTGGGTGGCGGCGCTCGGAAACATCTGGGCGGCGAATGCGGAGCGTGGCCTGTATCGCACCGAGGACGGCGGCAAGAACTGGACGCTCGCGAAGTTCGTGAGCGACAGGGCCGGCTTCGTCGACCTAGCGATCGACCCGATGGACCCGAACACGCTCTGGGCGACGAGCTGGGAGTTCCGCCGCGGACCGTACTTCATGAATTCCGGCGGTCCCGGTTCAGGACTCTGGAAGTCCACGGACGGCGGCAAGAACTGGCGCGAGATCAAGGGCAACGGCTTCCCGGCGCAGCACAAGGGACGCCTCTCGATCGACGTGCATCGTGCGAACCCGAAGGTGCTCTACGCGATGGTCGAGGCCGACACCGCGCCGAACCCGGTCAAGCCGACCGGCCCGCGGAAGGTCTACAACTATCCGGGCGATCCGGGCGATCCGCCGCTCTATGGCATCGGCCTCGACATCTATCCGCTCGCGAAGACGGCGTCGGGTCTCTACCGCTCCAACGACGGCGGCGAGAGCTGGACACACATCAACAAGAGCAACACGCGCCCCTTCTACTTCTCGCTCGTGCGCGTGGACCCGGTGAACCCCGACCGCGTCTACTGGGGCAACAACGATTTCTTCTTCTCGAACGACGGCGGCAGGACGTCGACGCAGGGTGCCAACGACATCCACATCGACTGGCATGCGATGTGGATCGACCCGAATGACCCGCACCACTTCATGGTGGGTGGTGACGGCGGCATCGGCATCACCCGCGACAACGGCGGCGCCTACGAGTTCATCAACTCGCACGCGGTTGGTCAGTTCTACGCGATCTCGTTCGACATGCAGCCGTTCTATCGCATCTGCGGCGGCCTGCAGGACAACGGCACCTGGTGCGGCCCGAGCCGCACGACGGACAGCGACGGCATCCTGCACAAGGACTGGTTCCAGGTCGGCGGTGGCGACGGATTCTACTCCGCGCAGGATCCCGACGATCCGAACATGATCTTCTACGAGTCGCAGGGCGGCAACATCGGCAGCGTGAACCTGCGCACGATGGAGCGGAAGTCGCTGCGCTCAGGTGGCGGCCGCCCGCGCCGTTCGCCGTGGAGCGATTCGCTCCGCATCGCGCGCGGCGACACGACGCAGCCCCTCACACCCGCGATCACCGCGCGCCTCGCCGACATCCGGCGTCACGCCGGCGTCGATTCGGCGAACACGCTGCGCTTCAACTGGCAGGCGCCGATGGTGATGAGCGTGCACAACCCGCGCACGCTGTACGCGGGCGGCAACAAGCTCATCAAGTCGGTGAATCGCGGCGAGCAGTGGAGCGTCGTCTCGCCCGATCTCTCCTGGCAGGACTCGATGCGCATCCGCATCTCGATGCAGTCCACCGGCGGCATCACGAAGGACGTGACCGGCGCCGAGGTGAACGGCACCATCACGACGATCGGGGAGTCGACGTTCCGCCCGGGATTCCTCTGGGTGGGCACCGACGACGGTCGCATATGGATGACGAAGAACGATGGCGTCGCGTGGGAAGACATCACGCCGCGCTTCAAGGGCAAGGTGCCCGAGAAGACCTGGGTCTCCCGCGTGGAACCCTCGCGCGTGGATTCCAACACCGTCTACGTGACCTTCGACGCACACCGTGACGGCGACATGAAGCCGTACGTGTTCGTCTCGAACGACGCAGGCAAGAGTTTCCGCGCCATCCAGAACGGACTGCCGTCGGATGGCATCGCGTTCGTGCATGTGATCCGCGAGGATCCTGTGAATGCGAATGTGCTCTACCTCGGCACCGATGTTGGCGCGTTCGTCTCGACCAACAAGGGCGAGAGCTGGCAGCGCTTCGGCTCGGGCCTGCCGACCGTGCCGGTGCACGACCTCAAGGTGCATCCGATGCAGCGCGAGCTCGTGGCGGGCACGCACGGCCGCTCGGTCTGGATCAACGACGTCTCGGCGCTCCAGGAGCTCACCGATGCGGTCGCGGTGAAGGGGTCACACCTCTTCTCCCTTCGTACGGCGTACCAGTTCGGTTCCACCAACTCGCTGGGCGCGACGCAGGGTCACCAGCTCTTCATCGGCGACAACCCGCCCTACGGTGCGACGATCAACTACAACGTGGCGGCCGGTGGCAACGGCAGTGCGCGCGTTGTGATCACCAACGCGGCCGGCGAGACCGTCCGCGAGCTCACCGCGCCGGGTGACGCGGGCCTGCACCGCCTGTTCTGGGACCTGCGGTCGGGTCGCGGCGCGGCACCGGTGCAGCCGTCAAAATTGAATAGCCAGACCAGGTCCGACCGGCCCGGTGAGGGCTCTGGCGCGGATGCCGCCGGCCGTTTCGGGCGCTTCGGCGGAGCTCCGGTTCCCGCAGGGGAGTATCTTGTAACCTTGACGGCAAACGGCGTGACGACGAAGCAGCTGCTGAAGGTCGAGCAACTGGGCACGCTGGCCGGTGGCTTTTATGGCGGGGACGACGACCACTGATGGCTGATACGGAAAAGTTCTACCGACTGATCGGTCCTGATCACTCGCTCATACTGAGCAAGACGAAGGGCACGATCGGCGGATATCGGAAGGAACGCCGCTACGGGCGATTCGACTGCAAGCTCGCGCGCCGTGCGCTGGCCAACGGCGGACACTACGCGCAGCAGCGTGTGTTCTTCGCTGACGAGGCGACGGCGATCGCTGCCGGATACCATCCGTGTGCTTCGTGCATGCCGGATGAGCACAAGGTTTGGAAGGCGTCGAAGTTGAAGAAGTAGGAGTTGCTGACGTACGAACGAAAGCGCCGGCGCGAACCGGTTGTCGCCGAAGATGAGCCGATTGTCGAACTGGTCGTGCTCGGTCACCCGCTTCGCGGCATGGTACAAACGCTTGGGATCCCCGAGCAGAAGAGTCTGCTCCATCGGCGCTCGACCGCAGCCTGCGGGATGAGCGCCGCACAAGCCGGTACGTTGAATTACCAATTCTGTTTGATTCTGTAATTGTTTTTGGGGGTTTTGGTCATTGATTGGTAACTCAGGGAACCCGATTCTCGCCGTTGCTATGTGAAAACCTGACTCGCCAACGTAGCGTACAGTATTCGCCTCGAGACAGAACGCTGTCCGACAGCGCACCGAGCCCATGGCCGAGCCCTGAGTATCCCACCGGGGTATCATCTCGGAGATCGCCTCCTCATCCTCCGAACCGATGACACTGCACCTTTCCTCAAGATCATTTGGCGTTCTCGCGGCACTGTTCTCTGGCATGGCCGCGACGCCGCTCACCGCACAGCAGCCCACGATCCCGCCCATCTCCGTCAACGAGATAGAGTCGCACATCCGCTTCCTCTCCGACGACCTGCTCGAAGGCCGCGCACCCGCCACGCGCGGCGGGGCGATCACGGAGCTCTACCTCGCCAACACGCTCCGCTCCTACGGCGTGAAGCCGGGGAACAAGGAGTCGTACTTCCAGCGCGTGCCCATCGACGTGGTCGCATCCACCGCCGGCTCCATGCGCGCCGTGGCGAGCGGCAAGGCGACCACCGACCTGCGCTATCCTGAGGATGTCGTCGTCTGGGCGGGCGCTTCGGTGACGGAGAGCGGCGCGAAGGCTCCGGTCGTGTTCGTCGGCTATGGCTCGACCGCGCCGGAGTTCCGCTGGGATGATTTCAAGAACGTCGACGTGCGCGGCAAGATCCTTCTCGTGCTCGTGAACGATCCACCGGCGTCGACAGCCGAGCCCGATCTGTTCGGCGGCAAGGCGATGACGTACTACGGCCGCTGGACATACAAGTTCGAGGAAGCGGAGCGTCGCGGTGCGGCGGGCATGCTCATCGTCCACAACACCGAGCGCGCCAGCTATGGCTGGCCCACGGTCGTCGGCAGCTGGGCGAAGGAACAGCGCATGCTCCCGCGTGATCCGACGCTTCCGAAGCCGCTCGGCTTCCGCGGATGGATCACGGAGGACGCGACGGAGTCGCTCCTCAGGCAGGCCGGGCTCGACCTCGCCACGCTGCGTCGCAGCGCCGAGTCGCGCAGCTTCCGGCCGGTGGATACGGGCATCACGCTCGACGTCGGCTTCGCGAACACGGTGCAGAACCTCGAGAGCAACAATGTCATCGGGCTCATCGAAGGCTCCGACCCCAAGGCGAAGAACGAGTATCTCATGCTCTCCGCACACTGGGATCACCTCGGCATCGGACCGCCGGTGAAGGGCGACTCGATCTACAACGGCGCGCTCGACAATGCCTCGGGCACGGCGAACCTGCTCGCGATCTCGCGACAGCTCTCACGCGGCGAGCGCACGCAGCGCTCGGTCATCATCGCCTTTGTCACGGCGGAAGAGAGCGGACTGCTCGGCTCGGCGTTCCTCGCCGAGAATCCCGTGGTGCCGATCGAGGACATCGTCGCCAACGTGAACGTGGATGGCGGCAACGTGCTGGGCGAGACGCGCGATCTCACCGTGCTCGGTGACGTGAAGAGTTCGCTCGGCCCCACGCTCAGCGCGCTCATCCGTCCGCGCAACATGAAGCTCACGCCCGATTCGTATCCGGAGCGCGGGTACTTCTATCGTTCCGATCACTTCTCGTTCGCCAAGGCCGGCGTACCGTCGGTGAGTGTGGGAGAGGGCGACGAGTTCATCGGCCGCAGCGCGGAATGGTCGAAGCAGCAGACCGACGATTACACGACCAACCGGTATCACCAGCCCGGCGACGAGTTCGACGAGAACTGGGATCTCCGCGGCGCGGTGCAGCTCAGCACCATCATCCTCGACTTCGTGCGCACACTGGGCAACTCGACCGAGTGGCCGACGTGGAGCGCCGGCGCGGAGTTCAAGCGGCCCGCGCGCAAGCCAGCGATGTGATCCGACGAGCGAGGCTGCTGACCTTCGCGCTCACACCCCACCGCACTGCGGTCATTCACATGGTTGGTGTGGCTCGTGCCCGTGGGTTTCCTGCTGAAGTGGGTCGGGCTGCCCATCATCATGGTGCTCGGCGCACTCGCAGTGCCGGTGCTGTTGTTGCTCGCCGTGATCGGACTGCCGTTCATCGTCGTGCTCTTCTTCGGCAGCGTCCTGCTCACGATCACCGGCCCGGTGCTCGCGTTCGGCATCGCGGCGGCGAAGGTGTTGATCCCCGTCGTGTTGTTGTTCCTGGTGGTGCGCTGGTTCTGGCGTTCCCGGACCGTCAGCACCGACGCGGCACCGAACGCAACACCACGATCGTGATGTTGTCCGTACCGCCGTCTTCGAGCGCGGCTTCGAGCAGCGCCTCGCACGCCTGACGCGACGAGGACATCGAGGCGAGGATCTCGGCGATGCGCTCGTCGGTGACATGCTTGGTGAGGCCGTCCGTGCAGAGCAAGTGCACGTTGCCCCAGTCGGCGCGAAGCCTCGTGACCACGGGCAGCGCTTCCGCCGCACCGATCGCGCTCGACAGCACATGCGAGAGCCGCGACCGCGCGGCCGTGGTGCGCGTCATCACGCCCTGGTCGACGAGATCCTCCGCGATCGTCTGGTCGCGACTCACCTGCGTGAGCTGGTTCTCACGGTAGAGGTAATAGCGCGAGTCGCCGACCTGCAGCAGGTAGTACCA
>JANOTV010000004.1:0-7794 GCA_031416495.1 Gemmatimonadota bacterium | reverse complement strand
GACGACGCCCCGTTTCTTGCTCAACCATTCACCAGCGCCCTCAACCATCCGCACGCAGCGGCCTACCGCCGGCTGCCCGTCCACAATGCCACCAGGCCGCAGCCATTGGAATTGCCCGCCGCGCGCTGCAACTCGACCGGTGCAGACGCCATGCTGCCGTAGATCTCGATCGCCGCCAGCGAATGGGCGCTGATGAGTTCGTCCACCGACATGAGCGAGCGCGTCGGCGGTGCGCCGGGTCCGAAGCCCACCGCTTCCTCGAGCGTGCCCATCGCGCGGTGCCCGTCGAGCAGGATCGTCATCGCACAGCCGGGATTCCGGCTCAGCAGCACCTGCTTGCCGTTCATCGGCGTGACCTTCACGAAGCGGTCCCCGGAGAGCATCTGCGACACGCTCATGGGATTTCGCATGTCCAGCTCTTCCGGCGTGATCATGCGCGCGGAGAACGCGCCCTTCTGCACGCGTTCCATGCGGTCATAGAAGCCGCGGCGCGCGAGCGGCGTGTCGCGGCGACCCTGGACCGTCACCGCGTCGAGCGCGCGCGGCAGCGGGATAAGGTCGGCGATGAGCTCCTTCGATGCCGAGTCCGGACGCGCCCAGCCGACGAATGGGCTGAAGCCCATGCGTCGCACCTGGAGCCGGAGGGAGTCCGGCGTCTTCATGTTGAACACCGCGCGCCCTGAATCGTTGGCGACGCGTGAGGCGCCGTTCTCGATCTGCACGAACGCGAACGGGATCACGCGCCCCTGGACGTCGGTGACGCGAACGGTGGTGGACCGGTCCTGCTGGGCGGCGGCGGTGGAGGCCGTCGCCAGCAGCAATAGGGCAAGCAATCGATTCATCAGATGATCCTCCCCGCTCAGGCGGGGTCTCGTGACGGGTAGCCAACCCTGAAGATGGCGAAGCGTACTCATACACTCCAGCCACCGGTTGGGGTTACGCCATCGCCACCAGGGGCTCGTGAGCCCTCGCCGGCTCAGGGAGCAGTGCCAGCGCGAGCACTTCCTCGAGCGACGATACGAAATGGAACCTGAGCTGGGCGCGCGCCTCGTCCGGCACGTCCTCCACATCCGCCTCGTTGGCCTTCGGCAGGATCACGTCGGTGATCCCGGCGCGCAGCGCGCCGAGGACCTTCTCTTTCACGCCGCCGATCGGCAGCACCCGGCCGCGCAGGGTGATTTCGCCGGTCATCGCCATATCCTTCCGCACCGGCCGGCCACTCATCTCGCTGGCCAGCGCCGTCGAGATGGCCACGCCAGCCGACGGCCCGTCCTTCGGGATCGCTCCCGCAGGCACATGGATGTGGGTCTCGACCGCACCCAGCCGCGAGCGCGGGATGCCGAGCCGGTCGGCGTTCTTGGTCACGTACGTGAAGGCGGCGCGCGCCGATTCCTTCATCACGTCGCCGAGTTGCCCGGTGAGGATCAGCGCGACCGGCGCGGCGCCGACACCGGTGCTGGTGCCGGTGCCGGTGCCATCGGTCGTGGAGTCTGGATAGTTGAGCGGCCGCACGGAGGCTTCGACGAACATGATGTCGCCGCCCATCGGCGTGTAATACATGCCGGTGGCCGTGCCGACCTCGTGTGCGATGTTCGCCTTCTCGGGATGCACCTTCGGCCTGCCGAGCAGCTCGCGCACCTCATCGACGGAGATGATGCCGTCAACCGCCGGGTTGTTCTCGTCGTTGGTGGCGATGCGCCGAGCGACCTTGCGCGCCACCTTGCCGATCTCGCGCTCGAGCTGACGCACGCCGCTCTCGCGGGTGTACTTGCTCACGAGCGCCGCGATGGCGTCGTCGTCGAACTGCACGTTCTTGTTGCCGAGTCCGTTCTCCTCGAGCTGGCGCGGGATCAGGTACTTCTTGGCGATCTCCGCCTTCTCGCGTTCGGTGTAGCCGGCGAACTCCACGATTTCCATGCGGTCGATGAGCGGCCCGGGGATGTTCTGGATGAAGTTGGCCGTCGCGATGAACAGGACCTCGGAGAGGTCGAACGGCACGCCGAGGTAATGATCCGTGAACGAGTTGTTCTGCGCGGGGTCGAGCACCTCGAGCAATGCACTCGACGGGTCGCCCTGGAACGACACGCCGAGCTTGTCGACCTCGTCGAGCAGGAAGACGGGGTTCTTGGTGCCGGCCTGCTTCATGCCCTGCACGATGCGGCCAGGCATCGCGCCAACGTACGTTCTGCGATGACCGCGGATGTCGGCTTCGTCCCGCGCGCCGCCGAGCGCCACGCGCACGTATTCGCGACCGAGTGAGCGGGCGATGGACTTCGCGATCGACGTCTTGCCCACGCCCGGCGGGCCGGTGAACAGCAGGATCGGCCCCTTCGCCATCGCGCGCGCCTTCGCCTCACGCTTGTCGGTGATGGCGCGCTCGTTGTCGTCGCCGTTCTTCTTCGGTGTCGGCGTGATCGGTGCGTCCTCGGCGCGGTCCTTCAGGAGCGCGGCGGGGAACTCACCGGTGCGGTCCATCTCGTCGGCGAGTTGCTTCGCGCGCAGCTGGCGCACGGCGAGGAACTCCACCACGCGGTCCTTCACGTCGGAGAGACCGTAGTGGTCCTCGTCGAGCACCGTCACGGCGTGATTGAGGTCGAGCTGATCGTCCGACCGCTTGCTCCACGGCAGTTCAGCCATCCACTCGAGGTACGTGCGGATGACCTGCGCTTCCATGGACTCGCGGCCGGCGCGCTCGAGGCGTCCGAGTTCACGCGCGACCTCGGTGCGCGCTTCCTTCGGAAGCTCGAGCTTGCTGAGCTTCTCGCGGAGCTCGTCGATCTCCTTGGTCTGATCATCGTCGCCGAGCTCCTTCTGGATCGTCTTCATCTGCTCGCGCAGGAACATCTCGCGTTGGCGCTCGCCGAGTTCCTCCTGCACCTGCGACTTGATCTCGTCCTGGGCCTCGAGGAGCGAGATCTGGCGCTGCACGTGCACGAGCACCTTGCGGAGGCGTTCCTCGACGGAGAGCGTCTCGAGCAGGCCCTGCTTCTCGGGGACGGAGAGTTCGATATAGCCCGCGACGAGGTCGGAAAAGCGGCCGGGCTCCGTGACGGAATCCAAGACCTGGTGCACGACTTCCTCAGGGAGGCCGCGCCGTTCACCGAGCTCCGCGGCCCGCTCGCGGATCTCCTTATGAAGGGCCTCGAAGGCCGCGTCGTGATCGTCGATCGGCGACATCTCCTCTGACGGCGTGACTATTGCCGATAGAAAGCCTTCGGTGGTCGTATACTGAAGCGAGGTGGCGCGCTGTTCGCCATGCAGGAGGAGCTGCACGCCGCCGAGTCCGCGCTGGATCTGTCCGATGCGCGCGATGACGCCCATCGAATAGAGGAGCTCCGGTGCCGGCTCCTCGGTGTTGTCCCGCTGAGCCACGGCAAAGACGAGGCGGTCACCCTTGAGCGCAGACTCGATCGCGCGGAGGGTGCCGGGACGGCCCGCGGCGATCGGCGCGGTGAGTCCCGGGAAGATGACGGTTCCCCGCAGCGGGAGAACCGGGAGTGTCTGGCGATTGCCCATTAAGAAACCTGTTCGGCAAGAGTTTGAGTATTGGCACTCCACCCCTCGCAAAGAGTGTTCCGGCGTACTTACGACATGTTGGCGGAGATTGCAACTTTGTACTGCCGTCCAGACGTAGTACCTGCCATGACGGCGAAATGATTCGGCCGGGTAGCGCGCTTGGTGCGAATGCCGTCCGAGTGGTATTCTTGTGGCCTTGCCTCACCCCAGCTCACCGCCGTGATCGATCCTCGCATCAGCCAGTCTGACGCCGAATTGCGCTCGCATGTCATGCGTGTGCTTGAAGCGCAATACGACGTGGAGAAGGAGATCGGACGCGGCGGCATGGGCATAGTCTACAAGGGACGAGACAAACGCCTCAAGCGGCCGGTCGCGATCAAGCTGTTGCCGCCGGAGCTCGCGTTCCGCTCCGAGATCCGCTCGCGTTTCCTGCGGGAAGCGGAGATGTCCGCGCAGCTCAGCCATCCGCACATCGTCCCCATCTACAGCGTCGACGAGCGCGAGGGCCTGGTCTATTTCGTGATGGCGTTCATCGAGGGCGAGAACCTCGGCACACGCATCGCGTTGCATGGACCGCTGCCCCCGGACGAGGCGCGGCGGATCCTCATCGAAGTGGGCGGCGCGCTCGCGTACGCGCATTCGCAGAACACCGTGCATCGCGACATCAAGCCGGACAACATCCTCATCGATGCGCTCACGGGGCGCACGATGGTGACCGACTTCGGCATCGCGCGCGCGGTCAGCGAAGGGGCCGAGGCGAAGCTCACGGCGACCGGCATCGCCATCGGGACGCCCGCGTTCATGTCGCCGGAGCAGTCCGCAGGCGATCGCGACATCGACGGACGCACCGATCTCTACTCGCTCGGCGTCGTCGCGTACCAGATGCTCTGCGGCGACCTGCCGTTCAACGCGACGAGCACGCCGGCGCTCCTCGTGAAGCACCTGAGCGAGCGTCCGAGGCCCATCGAACAGCGCGCGAACGTCCCGCCGGACCTCGCGCGCGCGGTGATGCTCTGCCTCGAGAAGAATCCCGACGATCGCTTTCCCGGTGCGCGCGAGTTCGTGCGTGCGCTCGAGACGGGCCAGGTGCCGAACCTCCCGGCGCGCGTCGGCACGGCGTACGTGGAGAACGCACCGCGATGGACACCCACGAACTTCGATCATGATGCGCCGACGCGTGAAGCGCTGCAGCGCTGGCAGCACGCAGATGTCGTCACGTTCCGGAAGGCGCTCGCGCCGTTCCTCTTCGTCACCGCCGCGCTCTTCTTCGTCAATCTCATCGGCGGCCCGAGCCTGCTGTTCATCTCGGCATTCTGGGCCATCGGCGTCGCGTACAAGTATGCGCGCCTCTGGAGCGACGGCTACGACTGGCGTGACGTGTTCAAGCAGCCGCGCGACCGGATGATCGTGGACGTTGCCGCCGAGACGCTCGACGATGCGAAGGCGATCTTCAGCAGCGAGAAGCGGGCGGAAGTGCGCGCGCGCAGGCAGCGGCGACGCCTCGGGTCCGGTGCGACGGTCAATGGCAGTGCCGCCCCCGTGCTCAACGCGAGCGACGCTGCGGCACTCGGCTCCGGCCCGTATGCCTCCGCGGCGCGGCAGGCCATCGTCGATCGCGAGGAGGTCATCAGGCTCGTCGAGTCGCTGCCCAAGAGCGAGCGCGAGCGCCTGCCCAAGGTGATCGAGTCCGCGAGCGCTCTCGCCGAAACGGTGATGAGCCTCGCGACCGCGCTCACGACGCTCGAGCGCGACAGCGGCTCGACCTCACTGGAAGCGATCGACAAGGAGATCGTGGTGCTGGAGGCGCAGGCGAACCCTCTCGATCGCGCGGCGAGCGAGGCGCGCGTGCGCCGTCTCGCGATGCTCAAGCGCAATCGCCGCTCGGTGGCCGAGCTCGCCAAGCGCCGTGAGGAGATGGCCTCGAAGATCGAGACCTGCTCCCTGGCGCTGCAGAACCTGAAGTTCGACATGCTCAAGCTGAAGACGAACAACCAGAGCTGGCAGCATCTGACGACGATCGCCGGTCAGGCGATGGAGCTCGCGCGAGAGGTGGACAACGCGGTGTATGTGGGCGACGCGATGAACCGCCTGGAACGCCCGAAGTCCAGGTGAGCGACGACGCGCTGTTTGCGCGGTGCGTCGCGGCCGTCGCTGGGCTCTACGAGATCGAAGCCGAGATTGGCCGGGGCGGCATGGCGGTGGTGTACCGCGCCATGGACATCCGCCTGCGCCGCCGCGTGGCGCTCAAGGTGCTCCCGCCCGAGCTCGCGTTCAGGGGCGAGGTGCGCTCCCGCTTCCTGCGCGAGGCGGAGATGTCGGCGCGACTCTCGCATCCGCACATCGTGCCCATCTACTCGGTGGACGAGGCCGCTGGAGTCGTCTACTTCGCGATGGGACTCGTGGAAGGCGAGTCGCTGGCGGCGCTGCTCGCGCGCGAGCCGCAGCCGTCGCTCGAGTTCGTCCGGCGCGTGCTGCGCGAGGTGGCGGACGCACTGCATTACGCGCACCAGTCCGGCGTGGTGCATCGCGACATCAAGCCCGACAACATCCTCATCGCAGTGGGCACCGGCCGCGCGGTGGTGACCGACTTCGGCATCGCGCGCGCGGCCGAGGGCGACCAGCGGCTCACCGCCACGGGTATCGCGATCGGAACGCCGGCGTACATGAGTCCCGAGCAGGCGATGGGCGAGCGTGAGGTGGACGGCCGCGCCGACATCTATGCGCTCGGGATCGTCGCCTACCAGATGCTCGCCGGCGAGCTTCCGTTCAAGGCGACCAACACGCCCTCGATGCTCATGAAGCATCTGAGCGAGCGTCCTCGTCCGCTCGCGAAGGTGCGGCCCGATCTTCCTCCGAACATCGTGCACGCCGTGGATCGCGCGCTCGAGAAGGGGCGAAAGGAGCGATGGGAGAGCGCGGACGCATTCCGCGACGCGCTCGCTGAGGACGCCACCGTAGCCCCGAGGCAGCGCAAGTCGCATCCGGCGACGGTGGGCATCGTGCCGGGACACGACCCCGCGGCGGCGGACGCCCTCGAGCGACTGCGGCAGGACACGCCGCTGCCGGCGCCGCCGTTCCCGCCGCTGCCGCGCGACTGGATGTTCGACCCGACCACGCGGGAGCAGGGAAAGGAAGAACTCCGTCGCTGGCGTGAAGCGCAGCGGCGCTGGCGCGATGTGCGCGGAAAGCCGCGCGCGGTGCGTCAGGAACTCAAGAACGCGGCGATCGAACTCCAGCAGATGGAGCTCTCGCAGACGCGGTCACCGGAAGCGCGGGTCGCGCGCGTTCGGCAGAAACTCGCTGGCGGCGTCGTCACCATCACGATGCTCGCGATGATCAACGCGCTCACGAGCCCCAGCTTCCCTTGGGTGCTCTTCCCCGCTCTCGGCATCGGGTTCGGCGTCGTGAGCGGCATGAGCAAGCTCTGGGCGGACGGCATCCCGGTGCGCGACGTGTTCCGCCGACCCGCGCGTCCCAGGCACAGCGGCGCCGAGCAGCCGCTCCGGCGCATCGAGGCCAAGCTGCCGGCTCCTGCGGCGTCCTCGATGGCGGAAGCGGTACTCGACAGCGTGCCTCGCGATGTGCTCGAGGGCAAGCATGGCTCCGCGATCCGCGACGCGTACGGGTCGCGCGCGCAGATCCGCTCGGTGCTCGCGCGGTTGCCTGAGTCGGAGAAGTCGCTGCTGCCGGAGATCCTGCCGACGGTGGAATCGCTCGTGGAGCGCGTGCGCACGCTTGCCGTCGCACTCCACTCGCTCGATACCGAGGCCTCTCCCGATGCGATCGTGCGGCTTCAGGCCAGGCTCACGGAGACCGAAGCGATGCCGGCCGATGCTCCTGAACGCGGTCGTCGCCTCGACCTGCTCGAGCGGCAGTTCGCCACGCTCACCGACCTCGCCGAACGGCGGGTCACGCTCGCGCAGCAGATGGATCATGCGCTGCTCGTTCTCGAGACGATGAAGCTCGATCTCATGCGGCTGCGAAGCTCCGGCGTGGAGTCGCGACTCGCGGAGGGTCAGCTGACCGAGGAGATGCGCGCGCTCGCGAAGGACGTGCAGCGCGCCGCCGAGGCAGTCGACGAGACACGGAAGGGACTCTAACGCGAGTTTCCGGTGGACGATAGACGGTAGAAAACGGACGGCGTACGGCGTAGAGCGTACAGCGCTTCGTTCCGCTCCTATGCGACGCCCCGCTCACCTCGGTGAACGGGGCGTTGTGCGTGTGGGGTCACAGCGGTCCGAGCGACTCCTCGAACAGCGCGGGGAGATCGACGTCGAG
>JANOTV010000003.1:0-8731 GCA_031416495.1 Gemmatimonadota bacterium | reverse complement strand
GGCGCTGTCGATCGTCGGCTTGATGAGGATGTGCCGCGCGCGGACTTCCGACGGGCGCACGCGATCCACGCGGATCAGGTGATACCCGAATGACGTCTCCACCACGGGGCTGATGCGCCCCACGTTGAGCGCGAACATCATGCGGTCGAACTCGGCCACCATCGCGCCGCGGCGGTTCCAGCCGAGGTCGCCACCCTGCGCGGCGCTCAGGGAGTCCGCCGAGAACGCACGGGCCGTC
The DNA here is from genome assembly GCA_031416495.1 of Gemmatimonadota bacterium. Classification (GTDB taxonomy): domain Bacteria; phylum Gemmatimonadota; class Gemmatimonadetes; order Gemmatimonadales; family Gemmatimonadaceae; genus Pseudogemmatithrix. The sequence continues at coordinate 8,493 of JANOTV010000003.1, read as the reverse complement.
GAATCGAAATCCGCGCCATTCTCGAGCGCGGTGCGGATGGAATCGATGCGCAGGTGCGCGATGAGACGACTCTCCTCGCGCGGGCGCGGTGCAACCACGATCTGCCGGAATGCCACCATCGCCGGACGCGGCGGCAGCTCGCGGCGCGCGCGCTCGAACGCCGCGGCTACCTCGGCTTCGGTCACATTCAACTGCGCCATGCGGCCATTCGCCTTCAGCGAGTCGCGCGCACGCGTCTGCATCTCCGCGCGCTTGGCGAGCGTGAACGACTGCTTGCGATACTCCTCGGGCGTGCCGAATCCCTCGGAACGGAGCGCCGCGCGGTACTGCTCCTCACCGGGGAACTGCGCACGGATCTGGTCCATGCGCTCTTCCACCTGGCGGGCCACGTCGGCGTCCGCGATCTCGATCTTGTATTCCTTGGCCACCGCGACCAGCACTTCCTGGTCGATGATCTGGCCGAGCACCTGCCGGGCCAGCGTGAGCTGGCCCGCCGAATCAGCGGGAAGCTGCATGCCCTGCGCACGGGCGAAGTTGATCTGCTCCAGCACTTCGCTGAAGAGGATCGGATGCGTCCCGACGACGGCGACGATGCGATCGACTTCCACCGTCTTCAACGGCGCAGGGGTGTCCTGCGCCGTCGCTGGCAGCGCGACGGCGAGGGAGAGCAGCAGGCCCGACAGTGTGCGGCGCATCAGGGGGTCGGCGGAGTTGTGGTCGGCAGGGTGGTGGGCACCGGCACCTGCGATGCAGGCTGCGCGGCGGCGTTGGTGGAGTCGGAGACGGCGCGGAGCTTGGTCGCCTCGGCCAGCGCGCGCTCGACGCCACTCGGCGCCAGGCGTGCCTCGTACTTCTTGCGCAGGACGATCACGAGCTGCTCCGGCACTTCGACGAACTCGCCCTCGTTGCGCAGCAGCTTGCCGAGGTATTCCTCGACGCGCGCGGCGACGAGCGCTTCACGCGCCTTCAGGTCGGCGGCTTCGTCGATCTGCGACGGTGCCACGTTCAGCGACTCCATCGTGCCCTTCACGCCGCTGAAGAACGCCTGGCGGATCTCATTGGTCTCGCTCGAGTCCGGGCCGACGCCGGCGGAGTCCGCCGCGCGGAGCAGGAGCTCGTTGCGCATGATGTTCTTGACGAACGTAGGAATGAGCGAATCGGGCGCCTGCGCCACGTTCGCGCGCATGCGCGACTGCGGCGGAAAGGCCGCGAGCCACTCGGAGAGACGCGCCGCCGTCAGGTTGCCCGAGCGCGCGGTCGCGACCACTGTCTTGTCTTCACGGTACGCATCCACGTCCTCGGCGATCGCCTTCACGAGCTTCGCCGCGCTCGGCTTCACTTCGACGTTCGCCTTCTGCTCGAGGTCAGCGAAGTAGGTGCTCTCCGCCTTCTGCTGCGCGAGGCCGACGTACGCCTGAGCGAACTGGTCCTTCACCTCGTCCCAGCTGGAGCGACGGATGATGTGGTAGCCGAACTGCGTCTCGACGACCTTGGCGATGCCGCCGGGTGCGACCGAGCGGATGCCCTGATCGAACTCGGGCACCATCTGGCCTGGCGGGAACACGCCGTAGTCACCGCCGCGCTCCTTGGAGCCCGGGTCTTCGGAACGTGCGCGCGCAACGGAGGCGAAAGTCGCCGACGTCACCGTGGCAGCGATCCGCTCGGCTTCCTTCTTGATGGAATCGTTCGCGGTGGGCGAGAGTCCTTCCGGCTGCTTCGCGAGCAGGATGTGCGCGGCGGCGAGGAGCTCGCCGTCATTGTACTTCGCCTCGAGGCTGACCGTGTCCACCGTTCCCCAACCCTTCGAGATGCCCTCGTAGTACTTGCGCGTGCGGATCTGTGCGAGCGCCGACCACATACCGAGCTCTGCATCCTCGACGGTGAAAAGCGAGTCGCGGTGCGCACCGGCGTAGGCGACGAGCTGGTAGTTCACCCAGAGCTGCGCGACGGTGCGCGCAGCGTCCGGACGAAGGGGCACTTCGGAGTTGGCGAGCAGTTGCGCCAGGCGCTCCACCTTCAACTCCTGCGAGCCGACGCGCGCGACCGTGTCCGAGTGGCCGGTCATGGCGTCCTTGAAGGAGGCGCACGAGACGATAGTGGAGACCGCGAGCAAAGAAGTGACAAAGAGTAGGTTGCGTGTCATGACTGAATGAGGGAAAGGGTACTTCTACCGTGCATCGGGAAGGATTGTTCGGAGCGCCCGGACGAGGCCGTCCAGCAGCGTGGCGCCACCGAGTCGCGTGAGCTTCAGCGACAGGGGCTGAACCCGTCGCACGTCCACCTGGAACTGCACATCCCTAAAGGCGGCCGCGAGAGGCTTGAGACGCGGGACGGCGTCTGCCCTGAAGTTAACACGCGCTTCATCGCCATGCACCAGGATCCCCACCACCCCCAGGGGAGCGCCGAGCAGCCTGAGGCGGGCAACGGTGAAGTAATGCTCGGCCGGCGGCGGAAGCGGTCCGAACCGGTCGCGCACCTCGAGCCGCAGCTCGTCCACCGTCTCCACCCCGCGCGCACCACCAAGCCGGCGGTACAGATCGAGCTTCACGGCCTGCGACGCGATGTAGTCGTCGGGCAGGTAGCTGGCGACATCGAGCGTGACGTCGGCAGGGGGCGGAGGGGGCGCGTTCTCGCCGCGCATCATCCGGTTCACCGTCTCGTCGAGGAGTCGCAGGTAGAGGTCGAAGCCGACGGCCTGCACGAATCCCGACTGCTCCGGCCCCAACAGGTTGCCGGCGCCGCGCAGTTCCATGTCCTTGAGCGCGATCCGGTACCCCGCGCCGAGTTCGGTGTGGTGCTCGAGCACGCGCAGGCGACGCTCCGCATCCTCATCGGTGTGTTCGGGGACGATGAGATAGCAGTACGCGCGACGATGCGAACGCCCCACGCGGCCGCGCAGCTGGTACAACTGTGCGAGACCGAGCCGGTCGGCGCGGTTCACGAACATGGTGTTCGCGTTGGGCACGTCGATGCCGCTCTCCACGATCAGCGTGGAGACCAGCACGTCGATCTCGCCGGAGACGAACTGTCTCATCACCGTCTCAAGATCGCGCTCCCTCATCTGACCGTGCCCGATGCCCACCCGCGCCCGCGGCACCACGTGCTGCACGTGGTCGGCGATCGCCTGGATGGTCTCGATGCGGTTGTGCACGAAGAAGACCTGCCCGCCGCGGTCGAGTTCGCGCGCGATCCCTTCCTCGATGAGCCCATCGTCCCACGGCTCGAGGAAGGTGAGCACCGGTGATCGGTCGCGCGGCGGCGTCTGCATGAGCGTCATGTCGCGCAGGCCCGCGAGCGACTGGTGCAGTGTGCGCGGGATCGGCGTGGCGGTGAGCGTCAGCACGTCGGTCTCGAGCTTGAGCTGCTTGAGCCGTTCCTTGTGCTTCACGCCGAACCGGTGCTCCTCGTCCACGACGATGAGACCGAGCGACTTGAAGGTGACGTCGGGGCTCAGCAGCCGGTGCGTGCCGATGACGACGTCCACGGCGCCCGCCGCCAGCGCTTCCATCGTGAGCGCCTGCTCCTTGCCCGTCTGGAAGCGGCTCATGACGGCGATGCGCATCGGGAAATCCGCAAAGCGCTCCCCGAACGTGCGCGCGTGCTGCTCGGCGAGCACCGTCGTCGGCACGAGCACCGCGACCTGTCGCCCGCTCTGCACCGCCTTGAACGCGGCGCGTACCGCGATCTCCGTCTTGCCGTAGCCCACGTCGCCCACGAGCAGGCGGTCCATCGGACGCTCGCCCTCCATGTCGCGCTTCACGTCCTCGGTCGCCTTGCGCTGGTCGGGCGTGTCCTCGAACAGGAACGAACTCTCGAGCTGCTTCTGCCAGGCGCCATCAGGATGATGCGGCGGGCGCCCCGCGACCTTGCGACGCGCATAGAGCTCGAGGAGTTCGGCGGTCATCTCGTGCAGCGCGGACCGCGTCTTCTCCTTCTGCTGTGTCCAGCGCTTGCCGCCGAGCTTGTGCAGTCGCGGCGGCGGCGCGTCGTCGTCGATGTCGCCCGCGGCGCGGTACTTCTCGATCTGGTCGAGCCGGTAGAGCGGCACGTTCAGCCGGTCGCCGCCCTCGTACTCGATGACCGCGACCTCGATGGTGCTCTCGCCATGGAAGATCGTCGACATGCCGCGATAGATGCCCACGCCATGATCGAGATGCACCACATAGTCGCCGGGCTTGAGCGCCGTGAGATGCTCGAGCGCGGTGCCGGTCGCGTAGCGTCGCGTCCGCCGGATGCGACGCTCGCGACGGAAGATCTCGTGGTCCGTGAGGATGCGGAGTCCGTCGGGCGTGCCGCGCGGCGGGAGCAGGAATCCGCCGCCGAGCACGCCGATGACGAGCGCCGCGGGCGATCGGCCAGAGCCGCCCAAGTCGAGCAGCTCCTCGAGTCGCTCCGCCTGCCCCGCGTTGTCGCAGAGGATGATCGTCGGCGTGCCGTCGCGCACGAGTGCGGCGAGTCGCGCCATGTCGCGCTCCACCGGCTCCGGCGCGCGCAGCGGGAAGTGCACCGTGCGCTCGTCCCCTTCGGAGCCGCCGGTCACGAGTTCCATCGTCGGGAAGGTGCGCAGCGCCCGCATCGTGATCTCGGGCGATTGCAGCAGGTCCTCGCGCTTCGAGATATCCTCGCCACGACGGCGCGCGAGCTCAATATGGTGCGCGGCCTCCGTCCATGTGCGCTCCATCTCCGGTCGCAGGGCGACGCCGAGCGGGAGCACGATGAGCGTGCCTGTGGGCCACAACTCATGCAGCGAGCTGCGCGCTTCGTCGAGCGCATCTTCACCCACATCGTCAGTCGAGCGCAGTTCCACCGGCAGGATCAGCGCCGACTCCGCCAGCGTCGTCGTGCGCTGCGTGGAAACGTCGAAGCAGCGAAGCTCGACGAGTTCGTCGCCCCAGAACTCCAGGCGCACCGGCTCGTTCATGCCGAAGCCGTACACGTCGACGATGCCGCCGCGCACGCTGAACTGCGCGACGTCCTCCACGAGCGTGACGCGCTCGAAGCCGACGCGCTCGAGATGCGCGATGAGATCCTCGAGACGGTGGGTCTCGCCCTTGCTGAGTTCGAGCCGGGCCGTCGCGAGCGCGCGCGGCAGGCGCGTGCGCTCCTGCACCGCGCGTGCGGTCGTGAGCAACACGCGCACGGCGCCGCGCGCGAGCTTCTCGAGCGTCTCCACGCGCTCGCCCGCGATCTCCGCATGCGGCTCGACTTCGCCGAACCCTTCGCGCGGCGGGTACAGCGCGACGCCTTCCTCGCCGAGCACCGACTGCAGGTCCGCGAGCCAGCGTTCGGCCTCGGGGAGCTGGTCGGCGACGACCACGAAGAGACGGTTCGATTCGGCCTGCGACAGCGCGGCGAGCTGCACCGCGTCCCCCGAACCGGCGAGACCACTCACCGCCTGGCGACCGCGGTCACGCGGCAGCGTCGCACGGAGCCGTGTGAACGCAGCCAGCGCGGCGAGTCGCTCAATCAGGTTGGGCAGTGCCATCAGGCGAACAGTCCGCGGCCGCGGGCCACCAGGGCCTCGGCGGCCAACAATATGAGGGCGAGCGCGAGCAGCGTGCCGTCGAGCGCGCGCCGTCCGCCGGAATCGAACGCGGCATCGGCGAGGTCGCCGACGTTGGCCGCAGCGCTCGCGTCGAGCGGTGTGGTGAGCGAGTCCATGCTGAGGCGCGCGAGGTCGGACTCCGCGGGCTCTCCGTTCACCACGAGTGCGCCCGCGCGCGATGCGCCGCGACGCCAGAAGTAGACGCCTGCCGTCCACGGTGCATCAATGGAACGGCCCGCGACCACGGGACGCGTGGTGCCATCGGGCGACTCGAGCATGTCGGCGCCGTTCGGGACGCGAACGCTCGCGCCCGGCGCCGATTCGGTCGCGGCACCTGTTCCCTGTGCGAGTCGCTGTGAGAGCAGTGCATCGAGCCAGGGCACGAACGCCGCGCGCACGGTGAGATCGGTCGCGTCGGGCTCCGCTGCACTCGCAACGAGCACGTAGCCGTCACCGGCGACCGCCCACGGCGCGCCGCCGACCCTGGCGATGGTGTCCACTCCCGTCGCACCCATCGACACCAGCGGATACCAGCTGCGCGCGACCGCACCATCGAGCCCTTCACCTCGCAGGGGAGCCGGCCCTTCGCGGCGCGCATCGAAGCGCCACGGAATGCCGGCACTCGCGAGTGCCCGGTTCGCATCGGCGAGTCGGATGGGATCCGACGGCGCGAAGATCAGTCCGGGCCTGCGCGCGCGTTCTGCGGACGTGATGGTCACGCCGGCCCCACGCCCGGCGCGACCACCGAGGACGAGCGCGTCGAGCGCGCCCCGGAGAAACGCCCCCGATGCGGCATCCACGGTGGCGACCGGCGGCTCGCCGAGGTGCACCGCGAAGTGCCGGATGTCGTCGCTGCGAAGTTCGTCGGGCGCGAGTTCAATGGCGCCCGCGAGCCATCCGCGCGCGGAGGGCTGCAGCCGCGCGAGGATCGCCGCGCCGGGCCGCACACTCCCCCGCGCGACCGTGCGTCCATCGAGCACGATGCGCCAGGTCGTCGAGTCGGTGCCCACGACGGTCGCGCGCACCGCGCCGCGCGGATTCCAGTGCGCCGGCTCGGTCGCGACCGATGCCACGGCGCGATTCGCCGGCGGATCACCCGCAGGGCGATACACCGTCGTCGGCACGCCGTCGGTGGCGCCCGCCGACTTGCTCCGCCAGCTCGTGGCCTGTCCGTCTGTGAGCACGAGCACGCGGCCAGACGGCAGTCCACTGCCCTTCACCAGCGCCGCGGCGCGACGTACCGCAGTCTCGGCGCTGCCGGCACCATCGAGCGTGACCACGCGAGCGAGTCCATCACGCAGCACGTCGGCCGTGCCACCGATCACCGCGCCGTCCATCGTCACGACCCAGAGGCGATCGGTGCTCGCGCTCGCATCGATCACCGCGCGTGCGGCGGCGGTGAGCAATCCAGAGACCGGGCCCTCGCTCCCGGCGGCGGCCGTCGAACGCGAGTTGTCGAGCACCACCGCGACGGCAACCGGCGCATGACCGACACCCGGGAGCGGTCCGAGCGGACGCGCCGCGGCGAGCGCGATGGCGACCACGATCGCGATGCGCAGCAACATCAGCAGCATGTTGCGCAGCTTCACCTCGCGCGCATGCTCCTTCTGCGCGCGCAGCAGGTAGCGCACGGCGGGAAAGTCGAAGCGCGTGCCAGTCTTTCGGCGCAGCAGATGCAGCACGAGCGGCACGCCGACGGCGGCCGCCAGCAGGAGCGCCCAGGGCGCGAGAAAACTCATGGCAGCCGCTGTCGCGAAGCGAAGGCGCGTCGGAGCGGCAGGCCGAACGGCTCCGCCGTGCTCACCGTTCCATAGAAGGCGCCGGCCGCCGAGAAACGGGCGCGCCATTCGTCGATCGCCTCGAGTACGGTCTCCTGATACGCCTGCCGCACGTCGGCGGGTGTGACGGCGAGCGAGGCGCCGCCCTCGGGATCCACGAAGAGCGACTCCCCCGCGCCCACCTCGAACGACAGCTCCGCCGGATCGAGCACGTGAAGCACGGTCACGTCGTGCCCCTGCGCGCGCAGCGCATGCACGGTGTCGTCCACTTCTTGCGCGTCGAGCAACAGGTCCGAGACGAGCACGACCATGCCACGTCGCGTGATAAGCTTGCCAGCCTGCCGGAGCGCGCCGACGGCGTCGGAGCCGAGTCCGGCGCCCGGGTCGGCGAGCGCGGTGAGGATCCGCTTCCACTGCACCGTCCGCGAGCGCGGGGGGACGACCGAGCGGATGGTGTCATCGAACCGCACGAGACCGACGGCATCGCGCTGGCGGATGAGCAGCAGCGTGAGTGCCGCGACGAGCCGTTCGGCGTACCCGAGCTTGGTGAGCAGCGCGGGAGAGCTTCGCCAATCCATGGAACGGCTCACGTCGAGCACGACCGTGGCGCGGAGGTTGGTCTCCTCCTCGTACTGTTTGATGAGCCACTTGTCCGCGCGCGCCGCGACCTTCCAGTCCATGTAGCGGAGGTCGTCGCCGGGCTGGTAGGGCCGGTGCTCGGCGAACTCCACCGAGAATCCCTTCTTGGGCGACCGGTGCAGGCCGGCGAGCATCCCGTCCACCACCCAACGCGCAATCACCTCGAGGCGCCCGAGGGCCGCGAGGGAAGCGGGATCCATGAGATCGGCCCGAAGACTTTCTGGAGCGGGCGCAGCCATCAGCAGGTATGAAGGTATTGGTGCGCACCGTGCGCTCACAGGCCCATGCGCAGGGTCCCAGGTCGGTGTTCGCCGTTGGAGGCACCTCTGCGCCGTGCTAACTTTCGTTGCTGCCCCTCGTACCGCTCCGCCAAGGACCGAAGTGACCGCGCCGTCCCTCATTCGCAACTTCTGCATCGTCGCCCACATCGACCACGGGAAATCCACCCTGGCCGACCGGTTGATCGAAGCAACCGGCATGCTCCAGAAGAGGGAGATGAAGGCGCAGGTTCTCGACACGCTCGACCTCGAG
>JANOTV010000002.1:0-1941 GCA_031416495.1 Gemmatimonadota bacterium | reverse complement strand
GAGCAGCGCACTTCCGCCGAGCTCGAAGTCACGGGGTTCTTACCCGTGCCGCTGATCGAGGTCGACACGAGCGCGCCGCCGCTCGGGTTCGGCCGCACGCTCGTCACGACCGACATGTGGATCTGGTAGGTCTCGGCGTTCTGCAGCGTGCCCGAGCTGCCGCAGTCGAGATACCGCTGCATCGGCACTTTCCCGATCGACCGGCGCGTCTTCCATCCGGTGTTCCCGACGGACTTGGTGCGCGGGTCGCTGAGCGAGAGCGGGATGCCGAGCTCGGTGTACACCGCCGGAAGCACCGCGAAGACCTGATCGGGCGTGCCCGTCGAAAACAGGCGCACATCGGTGTCGATGTTCATCGTGTTGATTTTCACCGTGGAGCCGCTGCCGGTGGTCACTCGCGAGGTGTTCGGCGTCGGCGCCACCGAGGGAACGGACCCGCCGCCACTGCTGCTGCATGCCGCTGCCGAGATGAGAGCGAGAAACAGTGCTGATCTGCGCATGTGAACCTCATGGGATTGGTCTGCCTACGCTACGACGGTGGACGTCGCTCATGTAGGGACGTTATTAACTCGGCCACTAAATAGTTGATATTTTCGAAAAGGGGTATTAGATTCGACTATGCCTCTGGTCGCCGTCCGCGATGCTCGCTGTCTGCCCGCCGCCGCCCAAGAAGAGAAGCGGCGCACGGCGATTCGGTTGCGCGAGGAGGACCACACGTTCGCCGCGATCGGTGCGCTGCTCGGGGTGCATTGGGCGACCGTCCACGGGTGGTGGCAGCGGTACGAGGCTGGCGGGCTCGAGGCGTTGGTGTCACAGCGTCGCGGGCGGCGTGTCGGGACGCAACGCACGTTGACGGCCGCGCAGGAGCGTACCATCCAGCGGCTGGTGGCGGACAAGACCCCGGATCAACTGCGGATGCCGTTTGCCCTGTGGACGCGCGCGGCGATCGGTGTGCTCATTCAGCAACGGTATGGCCTTCGGATGCCGGTGCGCACGATCGGCCACTATCTGAAGCGCTGGGGCTTCACGCCGCAGAAGCCGCTCAAGCGGGCATACGAACAGCTGCCTGAGGAGATCCAGCGCTGGCTCGATCACGAGTATCCGGCGATCGCCGCCCGGGCCAAGCGCGAGGGCGCCGAGATCCATTGGGGCGACGAAACGTGTCTCAGTACGAGCGATCCGCGGGGGCGCGGGTTCGCGCCGCGCGGACAGACGCCGGTGCTCGAGGTCGTGTCGCGCCGGAAGTCCGTGAGCTTTCTCTCGACGGTGACCAACCAGGGACTCGTGCGGTTCATGGTGCTCGACGGGCCGCTCTCCGTCCCCATGCTCATTCGGTTCTTGGGCCGCCTGATTCGCAGCACCGACCACCCGGTGTTTCTGATCCTCGACAATCTGAACGTGCACAAGGCCGCGAAGGTCCGCGCGTGGGTGGCCGATCACGCGCACGAGCTCGCGTTGTTCTATCTGCCGGCATACGCGCCCGAACTCAATCCCGACGAATATCTCAACGGCGATCTCAAGCTCGGGGTCGCGGCCCGAGTGCCCGCGCGCACGAAACCGGAGTTGGCGAAAGCCGCGCGTTCGCACTTGCGCATGCTGCAGCGCCGCCCGGCTCGCGTCCGCCGTTTCTTTCATCATCCGCGAATCAAATACGCGGCGTGATATCATCTATTCAATGGCCGGAGTAATAATAGAAGCGCGGCGCGACGATGACGAATCGTATCGCCCGCGACGCAACACCATGATGGCAGTTCCCGTGCCGGTCGCCCGTATGTTCGGCGCTCCACGAGCTGGGAGCGCGCATGCGACACGAAGCGTCGGCGGCCGCGGCCCTCGGCGTCTACAAGCCTTGGCGTCCGCAGGCATCGCCGTTGTCTCGGTTGGTGTCGCGTTCAAGCGCGGACGGCGCGTGTGATGAGATACTCGCGGCCCCAACGCACC
>JANOTV010000001.1:0-2262 GCA_031416495.1 Gemmatimonadota bacterium | reverse complement strand
CCACGCGGTACTATGGCTGGTATGCCAACCGCCCGCGCGGGATACGTCGTCAGGCGGAGCCCGCCACCGCCGATGCTCCTGTGTCGATGGTGACCGCGCCGCGGCTCGCGCCCACCGAGGCCACGCGCCGGTGGGCGGCGTTGCTGCGGCAGATCTTCGAGGTCGACCCGCTGGTGTGCCCGATGTGCCACGGGACCATGCGGATCCTCGCCGTCATCACCCAGGCGGCGGTGATTGACCAGATCCTGACGCACCTGCGCACGCGCGCGGCCTCGGGGGCTCGGCCTGGGGCGCGGAGCCCGCCCTCGACCGCCGTGTCCGTGGCCCGTGGCACGCGTGCCACACGGCGCCGACCGACCGCGAACCCCGCGTCCCTCCACGCGTCCTGAGGGTGCTGCATGGTGCCCCCCGCGCCCCGGCTCACCGGTTGGGGCCGTTCGGCGCGCGCGCTCGTCCGGCATCGAGCCCCGTCAGGCAACGACGACCCGCCGCGGGGCTCACCGGGGGGCTGACCGGACGAAGCGCGACGCGGGCAGGCGGGCGAGAGACGGGCGGAAGACCCCATCTGGACTGCACGCGGGCTGGTGGCGCGGCGTGAAGTGTCGCGCCATACTTGCACAGCCGCGATTCAAATTCCTATCCCGTATCCCGATGCGTCAGGATCTGGTCGATCACCGACGCCTGGGTGATGAAGGCGAGGATCCGCATGGTCCCGTGGCACTTCGGGCACACGAGCGGGTCGACCTCGAAGATCTGCCGCAGCAATGCCGCCCACCGCTGCCCACCGGCGCGTGGCCTCGGTGGGCGCGAGCCGCGGCGCGGTCACCATCGACACAGGAGCATCGGCGGTGGCGGGCTCCGCCTGACGACGTATCCCGCGCGGGCGGTTGGCATACCAGCCATAGTACCGCGTGGTCACGTGGCCCTTGTCCGGGATGTGGACCAGCACGCGCGCCAAGAACTCCAGCGGGTCGGCTGTCTCGGTACCCGCCGTGGTCGCTTGCGCGCCTCGGACTTGTCGGAGCGATACGTCACGCTCGCGGCGGCGCGGTCGGAGGTGAGCCGCTCGAGGGCCACGGGATTCCGCCCGCAGTAGCGCGCGAGGCGGGTCGCGAAGGCGCGGTCGTCCTCGGGGATCCACACCGCCGTATGCACGTGGAACCCCGAGTGCGGCCACGTCAGCATCCCCGCAGCTTGGTCCTCATCGAAGAGGTCCAGACGCACGAACAGTCGAAGCACGGCGCGGCGAAACGCCTCGGTCACGCGCGCGGTGTCGTGCGCGGGCCACGTCACGAACGTGCCATCAGGGCGAAAGCCGCCGTCGGTAACGAGCAGGTGCAGGTGCGGATGCCAGTTGGCCCGCGAGCCGTGCGTCTGCACGCAGGCGACGATGCCGACCGCGAGGTCCTGCTCGCCCGTCAGCGTGCGGATCGCGGCGGTGACCATGCGCGCGGCGACCCGGGCGATCTCGCCGAGCAGGCGTCGACGGTAGAGGCAATGCGCGCGGAGCCGCTTCGGGATGGTGAGCACGACTTGAGCACCACTTGCCGGTGCGGCACGGGCGCGAGCAGCGTGGTGTCCAGCCACTGCGCCCAGATCGCGAGGCGTTTGGCGTGGCAGCTGGGACAGCGGGGACAGAAGTACCGACCCTTGCAGGAGAACGCGAGCAGGTACTCGTACACGCAGTCGTCACAACGGATGCGCGCGAACCCGTGCTCGAGGATCCCGCAGGCCAAGAACTTGTCCGCCACCTGCCCGACCACGGGGCGCCACGGGCCGTACTCGCGCGCGAAGCGGTCGTCGTAGACCGTCTGCCGGCGGCGGAGCTGATCCTGCACCAACCGAAACAACGGCGACGCCTGTGGGCGTCGGGGCTTGTAGGCACCGAGGGCCACCGGCGCCGCATGTGCCGCGGCGTGTGCCATGTGCCCCATGCGCGCTCCCAGACGATGGAGCGCCGAGCAGACGGGCGACCGGCACGGGGGCCGTCATCATGGTGTTGCGTCGCCGGCTGCCATTCTGACGCAACGTGAGCAGGCCTAACTCTGCTTGCTGCTGCCGAGCGGACCACTGATCGGCGCGCAGAGCGGCATCCGGCGGTCCGCTCGCAGCAGAAGCTGGCGTTGAGGATGTAGGAAAACCCCAAGGCACCACTTGCGCGTGTTGATGTGGAGAAAACGATCGCCACAAATGCCCTGCACTCGACGATCGGCATCGCGGCAATGGTTGCAGCACCTTCAAATTTGCGCAGTTGAACCCGTC